>JAGGRR010000215.1 GCA_021159465.1 Methanophagales archaeon | reverse complement strand
CCTTACGAACAACTTACTTACCATGAAGCAAAGGAGCAAATGAATTTTTAAGAATGCGAGTCCATATTCCGTCCTTGCCTTCTTCCTCCAGTTCTCTGAGTTTGTGAAAAAGTCCAACCAGAACATTGATTTCCTTCTTGTTTAATTTCGCACCCGACCTCAAAACATCTTTCTTCACCCTCTCTTCAAATTCATCCTCTGAAAATCCGCTCTTCACACAATCTTCCACAACCGCAAGCACTTTCGGCAATATCCCTTTCTTAACCACGCCTATTGGTATCTGGAACTCGCCTGCTTCTGTTCTTAAGCTGTATGCATAACTACCGTAAAGCGTTTGCTTCCTCTCAACGAGTATAGAATCCGTAAAATAAACTGGAATCTCTATCTCCCCGCTCTTATACTTTATCAGCTTGCCCAGAGCGATGAGATAGTTTGTTCTCGCTGACAGCACCGCTAAGGGATTCAGGTCAAAACCCACGATGTTCTTCAATATCCCTTCCAGAGTTTCTGTTTCATCTACAAAATGGTCGAGAGCATATCGTCTTGCCCTCTTTTATCGCTAAAACTAAAAATGTGCCACTGCCACATGCGGGGTCAAGAAATCTCTTATTCAAGTTGCCATCATATCCAATTTCCGAAATGACGAGTTCCGCAAGCCAATCCGGTGTGTAATACTCGCCGAGGTCTTGCCTTATCCTCTTTGGAACAAGATATTGATACAGTCGCTTAAGCAAATCCTTTACCTCCTCTGGCTCGTGCTCCAGTGTCGCAGGATGTTCATAAGCTCCTCATGCCCACGATAATAAGCATCCTCAAACTTCCTCAAATACGACTGAAGATAACTATCGCCGGAAGAAACTGCAACTTCTGCCGCCAGTAACTTCATCACAAGGGCATAATAGGTGTGCACTGCGAAGAGAAGCTTTTCATAATCTATTTCATTTCCGCTTATCCCGTATGCTTTCTCCAATCCCTTTATTTTCTCTGGAGAATAGCCGCAAACCTGCCCAAATACACGCTTCCAATCGTCAAACAGCACTCCTACCTACTTATTATACCCTTTATTTCTGTTCAATGTTTCATAAAGAACTCTTACAAGTGTCTTAGCTATTGGACTTCCTGCTCCGAGGTCTCTGTTCAGCGATTTCACTCTGAGCGCCTCCAGAAACGTAAGTATTGTCTGCTCATTTACAGGATATGGACCATCAGACTGCCAGGTCCTCCTGAACCTGACAAAACCTATCTTCGTACCATCTAAAACCACACCGAAATATTTTTGATACTCCTCAACCGATGGTGTTAATTACTTAATATAGCCAACCACCTGCTCCTTTGCATGATTAAAGCCCGAAGGATGTTCAAAAGTACCGGGTCTCTCATATTCTATCACTACCCTGCCATAGAGCGCATCAATCCTACCTCCTCCTTCAACTAATGTGCCTTTTTACCGGTTCTGAACTCATAACTCGCATAGCTTGCTATACCGAGTCGACCAAGAACATTTTTCAGGATAAGTTCAGTATTAATCCTGAGGTCTTCTTCGTTATCGGCATTTCTTGCTGCCAGTATGACTTTTTCCGCCACTTTCTTCGCATCAGCTTCGATAATCGCTCCTTTTGTCATTGCGCTTACCTTCTTTTTTATTTGGGATTTGTCTCTTGTTATCTTGTTATTATTACCCCTCCAGCCTCACCCAGCTCACACCGTCCGCATCCTCACTCACCCTCAGTACGTACTCCATATAATCCTTCACATCCTCTATATGCGTAATAAGTAGAATCTGCCTGAACTTCTTTGACAACTCACTCAGTGCTGTTATGATATTCCTCTTTCGAAGCATGTCCTGCGAGCCGAATATCTCATCGAGGATGATGAAATTGGTTTGAGTTGCACTCCTCTCCGATACAACTGCGGAAATAGCCAATCGAAGACAGAGATTCGCAAGGTCCTCCTCACCGCCTGAGAACCTGTTCAGCTCATACGCAGTACCATCCTCGCAGATGAAGACTTCATAATTCTCACCCAGCTCGAGCCTGCTGTACTTGCCATCCGTCAGCCGCCTCAGCATATCTGATGCATAATCTGCGAGCAATGGACGGATCATACCCACCAAATACACCTTGAAATCGTTCATTATCTTCTCAAGCAGATTTAAATACATTATATCCTCCTCTTCCTGCTCCTTTTCTTTTATTAGCCGTTCCTGCTCCTCTATATCCGCCTGCACACGCTCTCTCTCACTGCACAGGTTCTCAAATTCGTGCTTCTTGCCCATGAGCTTTAACTTCACCTCGCTCAGACCTTCACTCTCGCGTTCATACCTCGATTTCAACTCTACATACGCCATTTTATCAAATGCCAGCCCCTCTACCTGCTTCTGTAATGCCGTTATCTCATCCACAATCCCGCGTTCCTCATCACGCAACTCCTGAATGCTGGACTTCACCGCGTCTATCCTCTTTATCTCGGCTTTTAACCCGATTATCTCGTGATATACCTGCTCAAGTTCTTTTAATTCCGATATAACAGTATTATATTCATTCTCATTGAACTCAACATCAGCAACAGACTTCAAATCGCTCTTTATCTGCTCCAATTCCTTATGCCAGCGTTGCAGCTCACGTTCTTCATGTGCCATCCTCACCTCTAACTCCCTCTTAGCTCTCACACGCTTCTCAAGTTCGTTTATTTTCGATATTACACCTTTATAACGATTATCATCAAATTCAACCCCTTCCAATGGCTTCAAAGTGGCTAAAAGCTCCTTCAATTCCTCATGCCAGCTATCCAATTCCCGATTCTCCTGCTCTATCTTTGTATCCAGCTCTCTTCGCATATTCACACGCTTCTCAAGCCCCTGCAATTGCTTTGTGAGCGACTCCTCAAGCTTACCCTTTGAAATAAGTTCCTGTTTCTTGCTCTTGTACTCATTGAATACCATAGAGAGGTTTTCCTTACTGCTTCTCAGCTCTTCATTCAGTTTCTTTATCAAGAACTCATAATGGGTTCCTAATTGCCGCTCGCATAGCGGGCACTCGCCTCCAGGACCCAGGCTTTCTATCTGTTCTATCTTCTCCCTGTTCGCCTCTATATCGCGCTTAATCTGTATTGCTCTCGTTTTATAACCGCCAATTGCGGAATGCAACCGCTCTTTATCGCGCCTCAGCTCTTCTATCTTACCCTTCACCGCCTCCAGTTGCGCATCAGCATCCTCAAACATGCGCCTATCTGCCTTTAAACGCCCGATCTTAGCTTCTCTGCTCTTTATCTCCCGCATTGCCCGCTCTTTTCGCCTCATCAGCTCTTCTTTCTGGTGATACTGGTCACGTAGCTGCTCCAGCTCGTCCTTGAGACGCATCTGTGCATCGAATAAATCCTCTACACCCCTGAACTCCGCTATTTTAGCTTCCAGTTCCTTTATTAGAGCTTTTCGCTGTTTTATCTCTTCCACAGTCTTCTCTTGCCGCCCTGTCAGCTCTATCTTATGCTGGTAGCGATTCCGTAGCTGTTCCAGCTCGGTTTTGCGCGCTTTATACTCGAAATACCGCTTTTCCTCTGCCTGTATAGCCTGAAGCCGCTTTTGCTTCTCAATCAATGCAGCAAGCTCCTTCTCCTTCTCTTCCCGGCTCTTCCGAATGTTCTCCAGGTAGCTCCTTCGCTCGCCCAGCATATTGGTCAGCTCCACGTATCTCTCATATTTCTCAGTTGCGAGTTCCAGCTCATGCTTCGTTGCCAGAACTATACGCTCTTTCTCCTCTTTTTCTGATTCTATCTCCTTTATAAGCGGTATAATAGACTCTTTATCCTTATCCAGCTCCGCCCTCTTTGTCTGAAGTAATTCTATCTTCTTCCTGCCTTCTTTATCCACAATTGCTGCTTTTATACCCTCTATCTTCTTCTCCTTGCCTCTTCTATCCTCCCTTAGCGCCTGTATGCTATTCTCTATCCGTTCAATGCCAAGCATACGCAACATGAGCTTCTTTCGTTCCGCAGCCTTCATTGTTGATAGCGCATTCAACTCCTTCTGCCGCGCGAAGACGGAAGTGAAGAATGATTGGTAATCCATGCCTATTTTATGCTCCAGCACTTCCGTCACCTCCTCCGCATTGCTGGTGATGAGTTTTCCATTGATAACAAGCCTCGCCTTGGGCATCAAATTCTTACCCGCCATCTCTCTTACCACTTTATAGTAGTCGCCACCCAGCTCGAACTCCAGCTCTACCTGGCATGGCTCATGTGGTGATGCACCTCTGCGTTTTATAAGCTCCTTAGTTGTTCGTGCAGCATAATGCCCGAATATAGCCCAACCTATCGCCTCTACCAGTGTCGTCTTCCCCACTCCATTCAGTCCAATGATCCCAATCACGCCATCAGGGAACTCTATACATGCGTTCTTATATTTGCGATAATTCCGGAGTGTAAGCGTCTTCAGCAGCATCTATCAAATTTTTCAAGTTTTTATAATATGAAGTTAATTTAGATTTGGATTATGGTTGAGTCGAGAACAGTGAAGATACTGGATACCACGCTGCGTGATGGAGAACAGACTCCGGGTGTATCCTTGACTCCAGAGCAGAAACTGCAAATTGCACGGCAGCTTGATATTCTTGGAGTTGATATCATCGAGGCGGGTACAGCAATCATCTCCGAAGGTGAGCAAAGGGCAATCAAATCGATAGTAAAAGCGGGTTTAAGAGCAGAAATAAGCTCTTTCGCTCGTCTATTACGCGGTGACATTGATGCTGCAATTGATTGTGATGTTGACACCGTGAATTTAGTCGCACCGGTCTCTGATGACCACATAAAGAAGAAATTGAAGATAGACCGGGAAACGCTGCGAAGGATGACGATGGAGGCAGCGGAATATGTGAAAGGGCATGGCTTGAAAGTGGAAATAAGTGCTGAGGATGCTTCAAGAGCCGATATGGCGTTTTTAAAATCCCTATTTACCGAACTCTCAGATGCGGGTGTGGTTGACCGCCTGTGTTTCTGTGATACTGTGGGTGTGCTGTATCCAGAGCGAACGAAGGAGATATTCAGTGCTCTCAGCGATTTAAATACGCCCATCTCGGCTCACTGTCATAATGACTTCGGACTGGCGACTGCTAACTCGATTGCTGCTGTGCTGGCAGGTGCTCAGGTCGTACACGTAACAGTAAATGGCATGGGAGAGCGAGCGGGTAATGCATCGCTGGAAGAGGTGGTTACTGCGCTTGACCTGCTTTATGGTGTGAAGAGCGGGATAGTGAAGGAGAAGTTGTATGAGACTTCTCGATTGGTACGGAACGTGACAAAGATGCCGGTTGCACCAAACAAGCCGCTGATGGGTGATAATGCATTCACACATGAATCGGGAATGCATGTGCACGGAACGCTGGCAGATACGAGTTTATATGAGCCTATGGATCCGGAGTTGATAGGCAGGAAGAGGCGATTTGCGTTCGGAAAGCATACAGGTAGGGCATCAGTGAAAATGGCACTGGAAGAGATGGGTATCACTGCTGATGACTCAGGAATGGAGAAGATACTATCAAAGGTGAAAGAACTCGGCGATAAAGGTAAATTGGTCACTGATTCGGATTTCCAGGCAATTGTGGACGATATACTGCATATAGAGCGAAAGGAGAGGATAAAACTACTTGACCTATCTGTTGTCTCTGGCAAGAACGTATATCCAACAGCGTCTATAAGATTGGAGATAGACGGAGAGGATAAAGTGGAGGCGGGCGTTGGCGTGGGTCCGGTAGATGCAGCGCTAAATGCACTGCGGAAGGCAATGTCAGGCTCGGAGATGAATGATCTGCGACTCGAGGAGTACCATGTGGATGCTATCACCGGTGGCACTGATGCACTGGTGAATGTCGTGGTGAAGATGAGCAGGGGTGACAGGGCTATAACAGCGAGTGGTATAAGCGAAGATATAGTCCTCGCATCAATGCATGCCATGATTAAAGGTATCAACCGATTATACAGTTGATTTCTCTTAATATGCCGGATACAACAGGATGTGGTGTGACTAAAGATGTTTGATTATATTGTGGTAGTGGTCGGAGAAGAGCGTGAGGTAAAGCGATTGGAGCATTTCCCATGGCATGAGGGTGTACTCCAGACCTCTATTCTCATACCCGTCTCGGAGAGTAGCTGGAACGGTCCAGCGGGCAATGGGCTTGGTACTTTATTCGCGATAAAAAACGCATCTAATGCAGCGGGAATAGAACTTGTTGAGGAAGTGAAACAGGGTAAGAGTGTCCTTATCGTGCATACAGCGGGTAAAGGCACAAGGAACGTACTGACGAGAACCTGTAAGGAGAAAGCATTCATAGATGTTCCTGGTTTGACCATACTTGAGGGTGTGATAAAGCAATTTCAGCGGTTCTCTATCCCCCACAGGATAATGGTTACATGGGGTGACCAGTTCCTCTTCATCGCTGATACTCCTGAATCCTTAATTGAATGCGCACATTCTACGCATGTCATGCTCTTTGGCTTGAAATCTGAGTTTACAGAGGAGATTGTCTCCAAATATGGTATTCAGATAGTTAGATGTGGAGATAAAGGTAAAGGTAAGGATAAAGGCTGTGAACTGCTTGATTTTGATGATACACGGAACTATGAAGTGGTGAAGAGTAAGATGGAGAGGTACAGAAGCAGTGAGGTGCTGTTGAATCTGGGGTTATTCACGCTGAGCGGAGTTTTGACCGAACGGCTGCTGGATGCTTTCTGTGATAGGCTTGAAGAGAGAGTCGGGGAGTTCAATTCTGATGAGTTATGGCAGTTATGGTGCTCTCCAGACTCTGTTACTACTAATAAATGGCTACGGGAGCGTGCAGAACGGTTAAAGCGGGAGATGACGATGACATCCGACCTGAACTTGATAAAGAGCTTTGCAATAAGTGATCAAAGCATCTGGCTCGATTTCGGAACGAATAAAAGCTATTACAGGAATATGATGCGACTTTTGTCTGAAGGGGCTGAGGCTGCGCAATTGAGGAGATTCCTGAATGTCGAGCTCCTCTCCGCCACTGACGGCTGCGAGATTCTGGATTCAATCTATGTGAATTCCGGAATAGAGAGAGGTCGGATAAAGAGGAGTGTGGTATCGAATACAACTGCGAAAGCCGCATTACTCGAAGATGCTTGTGTCTTCAATTCCCGATTGAACAGAATAAACGGTAAAAACTGTGTTGTTTATAACCTCGTTGACTGCGATTCTGTGGAGCTTAATGACTGTGTGCTGGTGGATGTCTTTCATCCAGCCAGGGGTAGGATAAGACTCAGGTTCCCAATAGGTAAGGAGAGCAGACCTAAGGAGGAGTGGTGGTCCTCACGCCTGCCCGGGAATAAATATACATTGAGCGAAGTTGCAGCTATGACCAGGGGTATTACTGATGAAGAGATGCAGTCCACCAGGCTAAGACATGCACGGCTGGCAGATGCAATCATGTCTATGTCTGATACAGATACAGATACTCATACAGAAGCAGTGAGGGTGAGGGTGAAAGTGAGAGATATGATTGAGCACCCGATGAAGCTCAAGCCCCTCATCGTAAACAAGCCCTGGGGCTATGAGTTATGGTGTGCCTCACCACGGAACTATATCGAAGGTGAGGAATTTACGCTCTGTGAGCTCAATACTTTCTTCTCAGAAGCGATATTCGGCATGAGAATGGAGGAATTCCCACTGATAGTGAAGATAATAAAGGCAGATGAAAACCTTTCGGTACAGGTACATCCTGATGACCGGTATGCACGCAAGATGGGTGATGTAATGGGCAAAGAGGAGGCATGGTATGTTCTCGAAGCGAAAGAGGATGCGAGGATTTATTTAGGATTCCGGGATTCTCTACGCAGTGGTGAATTCCTGGAACTGGTAAAAAGAGGCGAGATATTGAACTACATGAATTCGTTTTATGCTCAACCCGGCGATATCTACCACATCCCTGCCGGTGTCATACATGCCCTGGGCGCGGGTACAAAGGTATATGAAGTGAGTACCGCGTCAGAAAGGACATTCAGAGTCTATGATTATGGCAGGGGCAGGGAGCTACATCTAAATGATGCTATGAATGTGCTTAGATTTGAAGTGCCACGGGGATTGAAGCATGGAGGAGGGCATCTGCGGGGTAAACATCTGGATTTGAGGCTTATCTCTGTTCATAATAGTAATGATAATGGTATGAATCCGGGCATAAATATGGGTATGGACATAAAGAATGCGGGTGTCCTCACCTGTGTAAGGGGGCAGGTAACTCTGGTCGGTGATGCAAAGGTAAAACTGCCATTAAAGACCTTCGAGACCGCACTCGTGCCTGTACCTGCAACTGTGAGCTGTGGTAGTGGCAGTGGCAGTGGCATCGCACTGGAAGGCGAAGGTGACCTTATATACGCCAGTTTTATTAGCTCTTAGGATTTTGATTTTATATGTAATGTTTGTTGGCGTTGGCATTGCTGTTGCTGTGGTGTAGTGTGGTGGAGTGTGAATGTAAAGTTGAATGAAGTGGCTGAATAGAATCACAGGCAGAAGCAGAGCTGTAGCTGAAATACCCTCTATTGTAGCGTTCCATGAGATGGATACATGGCTGGAGAAGGTTTCTGAGTTGTTATTCCGTGGTCTGGGCACGAATACGATGGCACTGTATGAAGAGATAGCGGATAAACGTGAGGAACTCAAGCAATACATCTCTGAATTGCGTGATGCTGAGCCGAAGGCGGATATGCCAGCACAGATTACAAAAATAGGACTTCTGAGCCGTGACAAAATGGTAAAGCTCCTTTACTCTCTCTGTGACAAGATAGTCATACCATCTCAAACTGACTATAAGACTGTTCTGGATTTCCATAATATGGCTTACCACAGTATAGAGTCGGTACTGGCGAAGATATTTAAGAATATCTATTATGTTCGCTCGCTGTTTCCTGATGAGGTCAGGGAAGTTGAAACTAATCTTAATCAGCTAAGGGATATTCTTGACCGACTGATAGCACCAATGAAGGGTAAGGAGACTAAGGTTATAGATTTGAGTCGTGTACATGCATTGATACAGAAAATAAGAGAACAGATGGCGGAGATAGAGTCAGAAAAAGAGAAAATTCGGGCAGAAGAGGAAGAGAGGGCAGCCATCAAGCACGAAATAGAGCTATCAGAGAGAAGATTACAGGTGATCGAGGAAGAAGCGGAATGGAAGCGGCTAAAGGAGTATGAGGTGGAATTAACAGCCATAGGGGAAGAACTGAACACACTAAGACAGGATATAAATAATCTGTTCACTCCTTTACAGAAGCCACTCAGCCTGCTGAAGAAGCAGGACAGGACCGGACGGATTAATCTCTCACCTACTGTACGAACGGGGATAACATCCATTTTGTCATCTCCGGTTCAAGCGTTGAATGAGGATATAGAAGATTATCTCCAGTCTATAAGGGCAGTAATCCTTGAGATGGACGCTCTGAAGGAACGTACGCGGGATAGAGCACTGAAATGGATAGACCATCTCTTGAATACCGACACTGACCTATCGGGTATCAGGGCGAGGTATGAGCTTTTATCATCAAGGGCAGAGGAGGTCAGGAGTAAACTATCAGCGTTGGAGATAACAAAGGAGAAAGAAGGGCTCGAGCATGCAATCACAGCAGCCAGAGGGCAACTCACTCGCCTGGATGATTTAATAGCTAAGAGAAGACGGGGTATAGAATCGCAGGAGAAGGAACTGGTAGCGAATGAGATATTACTCCAGAAGGAACTGGAAGAGATTACAGGTAAGAGGATAGAAGTCAAGTTTGAATGAAGATGAATGATTTTTATTTTTCTGATACATAGGTTTAGGTGGACAATCCACTTATTTGCGAACTCCATATAAGGAGTACCGCAGTTCTCGCAATCTCATTTGAGGCGCCTATCACATCACCGCTCACCGTACCGAATTTCGTACCCCCGATATATGATATGATAATGGCAACAGAAACACCGATGAAGAGACTGAGGAGACTGAAGACCCTGAGTGGATAAGTGCGTGAGATAAGAGGTATAGAAGCTAAGAGTAAAGAGCAAGTGAGAGCGATAAGATAGCCTCGCAAAGTGCATGACTTTATAAACAGCGCACCTATCCCCCAGCCTGTATCAGATTCAGATTGAAATCGCTTACCCACCAGCATACAGGTATTCATGCTCAGCTTCGCTGCGAGCTCTGCAATTATGAATACAGGATAGCAAAAATCATGCGCCACTATCTCTTTTATCGCTATGAAGTTCAACATCAGAATAACAAAAGTGGCAAATAGTCCTGCTATACCTATCTTCTCGTCCTTCATCGCCTTTATCCTCTGCTCCCTGTTACCGCCTGCCATCAACCCATCAAAGAAATCAGCAAGACCATCCAGATGCATCAGACCCGTAATAAAATAAAGACAGAGGAGAGTTAACAAAGCAGCTATACCCGGGCTTATATTCACTCTGAATAATAAAACAGCGATGATAGTCAGAGGCAGAGCGATGACAAGAGCAGCGAACGGGAACAGATAACTCAAGGCTGCCACTTCCTCTATCCTTGGCTCTTTACCCGCTGGTACCGGTATCGGTATCCGGGTCAGGAAACTGATTATAGCCCGCATGGAGATGTATCTAAAAATGAGACAATTTCAACTGTCTCGCTACACAGACCTCTCCTGGTATCTCAACCGGATATCTCTCATTCAGACAGCCCAGGCAGAGATTATTCTTACTTATCCCTATGGAGTCTATCAGACCCTGGAGGCTGAGATAGCCGATGGAATCGGCATTCAAAAATTTACGGATCGCTTCCATACTCCTATTCGATGCCAGCAACTCATCTCGCGTTGGCGTGTTGATACCGAGATAACAGGGTGCTATTATCGGCGGACTGCCGATCCGTAAATGCACCTTTTTTGCTCCTTTTTTCTTCAGAAAAGTCACTATTTGCCTGGATGTAGTACCCCTCACGATGCTGTCATCCACCAGCACGACCTGCTTACCCTCTACATTCCGCTTCACCACATTCAACTTCAACCTCACTGCGATATCCCGGTAGCTCTCATCGGGCATGATAAATGTACGACCTACATACCTGTTCTTTATAAAGCCCTCCATATAATCCAGCCCTGAGCGCTTCGCATAGCCAATGGCGAACGTAATGCCCGAATCAGGCACAGGAGAAACGATATCTGCCTCTATTCCGTGTTCCTCTGCCAGCCTCTCTCCTATCTTCAGCCTCACATCGTAAACCAGTCTCCCATCCAATACTGAATCGGGTCTCGCAAAATAGATATACTCAAATACGCAATGGGCAGTGTTTATCCCGCGATACAATTGATAACTCTCCAATCTCCTGTTCTTATTTGTGTTGTGGATTATCAATACCTCCCCGGGTCTTATATCCCTTATCAAATCACCACCTGTGGTATCTATCGCACTGCTCTCTGATGCCACTATATAGCCCTTATCATCGCTTAGCGTGCCGAAGCACAGGGGTTTTATGCCCAGCGGATCTCTAATTGCAATCAATGAATTATCCATCAGGATAACCAGAGAATAAGAACCCACCACCCGCCTCATTAATATCTTTACTGCTTCTATCGGGTCGTGACGCACAAGTTCCTTCGCCAATAAATGCGCTATCACCTCTGTATCTGTGTCTGAATGAAAGATTCTCCCCTCACGCTGCAATTCGCTCTTCAATTCCGCAGCATTGACCAGGTTACCATTATGAGCGATAGCGATTTGCCCCCTATGATAATTCACAACTAGGGGTTCGGCATTTTCTGCCCTTGATGCACCCGTAGTTGAATATCTCACATGACCAATGCCAATGTTACCCTTACCCTCTAGCGATTCCAACCGACGAGGGGAGAAGACCTCATAAACGAAGCCCATACCTTTTATCAACGGTATATTCACACCTGATTCTTCTTCTTTACTTTTACTTTTACTCACTGCTATACCCGCCGATTCCTGACCGCGATGCTGAAGGGCATAAAGAGCGTAAAATATCGGTAGTACTGCGTCTCCCTCATCCAGAGCTATGCCAACTATACCACATCCTTCGCTCATAATTAATCGTTAATTAATCACCCGGCTTAAAATATGAACAAAGCGATTTCCGACATTCAAAAACCTCACCGGTTGTTGATGCTCTACATGCCCAATCCCGGTAAACGCGGGTATCAACCTCACCCCGGGCATAAGCCTCATGCCATCCTTCTGGCACGGGCATCTCCGCGTACAATCGCTGCCGCCACGCTTCGAGCAGCATTCGGCTCCTGTTCATGAAATCTGCGGCACAAATGACTCTGTGGTTATGGTGCCCCTGCTCATGCCCCACAATCGAAGCTAAACTATCCAGCCAGCGCCGACCATATTCCGACCTGAGCAGATGATGGTCAAGAATCAGGGTATCCACACCCCTGGCGAGTCTAATTGCATTATGCCATGCGGCATTACGTTGTTTCTGTGTGAGATGTGGTAGATACAAAGGAGGACCAGAAGCGAGTACGATGGTTGGATGCCAGGCAAGAATAGTGGTTATAGCATCGAAATCGAGCAACTGGATGTCCGATGCATGTACAAATACCGACCTCTCATCTTCTATCCTCGTCATCATTACCATTCCTCCATGTTCGCTCCTCAGTCCATGAGGAACAGGGTGAGAGAAACTCAGAATACCATCATTATGCCCTTCTGCACTCCTTAACTCATCATGCAGTGCAATGCGTAGTGACTGTGCTCGATGTAACATGTGCTGCGAGAGCCCCCGGGGTCCTTTAGCCCAGAATCGAAGATTATGCCCCCGGCACAAATCGGCAACTATGGCAGCTTGAAGCTGAAACGGGTTCGCATCTACCAATGGCACATGGTCACCATGGAAATGACTGAATACAATATCTGTGGCATCTGCCATTGCCCTTGTTATCTTCTGTCGCACTACCTCGCCAACCGCGACCTGCAAGGGATGAGGTAGCAATCCATGACGATTGTAGCCGAGCGCCACACCAGGATCAATCACTATCTTCCGTTCGCCTACTTCCACCACACAGCTCAGACCACGCACACCTAATGACTCTGTACCCAATATCTCAATTCGCATCCTTTCTATTTACTATTTGTATATACTACTATCAGTTATAAGATAGAAATAAGACAGAAAGCATAAAAACAAACGAGAAAAAATAAAAAAATAAAGGAATGAATGAGGTTTTTTCTTTTTTAATTCACACAATTATCTTCTATATTCTATCTTCTCCGCAGATAAGCGATTACGAATACTGCTAACAGAGACACGATAGTGAGCGCAACCCCAAATCCTGGTATTGCAGGTGTTGTAACAGGGGATGTAGGAGCAGTAGTCTCTGATGGTGATACTGCCGGCGTAGTTGTTGGTATTGGCGTTGCTGTTTGAGCCGCCGGTGTTGCTTCTGGGGATACGTTCGTTGCATTTGTTTCATTTGTTGCATTTGTTGCATTCGATGGCGTTGGCGTTTGGGTGGTGGTGCCACCTCCGTCTCCACTTTCGTTGACAGCTCCGCTCTCTCCTGGTGAAGGACTTGGTTCCGGTGCTATGAAGCTAACCTGTGTAAAATTCCAACCTCCGCTCAGGCAACTCACGGTGACAGTGGCATTACATGTTTCATTTCCTGATAACAGAGCGGTTGCCGTGCCATTGTCATCAGTGGTAACATTAATTGACCTGCCGGTGTTACTCTCGTTTGTTGCGTCAAAAAGCAGCCCGCAATTCGTCCATATTGTCAACGTCTGATTGGCTGCAGGCTCACCGCTCAGCTCGGTCTCGTTCGGCCATGTGACTATCACCCGAATTGTAGAAGTAGAAACACCATCTGCCTGTATCGTATCCGGTTTTGCACTTATCTTCACCCAGTCGCTTGGCTTTGGCACTTCCTGTGCCCACGTGAATGCTGTAAGAACTGTCAAAATCACTGCAATGAAAATAATCGCCCAAGTCTTATCTGACATCCTTTTTTATACCTCCTATTTACTTCATTTGTTTTACAATATAAAAGATAAAATAAAACATAAAAAGATAACCCAAAACAAAATAAAGATGGATGGAGGAATAAGGTTTTTACCTCATTCCCATCCCTTTCTTCCTTTTTAAAAAAAATTATGCAATCTTGTATATCCAGTATGCCTGCCCTGGCTGAAGTTGCACCCTGATATTTGGTGGCATCGGCCAGAAATCACCGTAGGGGTATCCATTCATGTACCGCCAGATCTGTACGTTATCCAACCACGATACTGAAATACTCTCGTTACCTACGCCTATCAGATTCCAGCCTGGCTGCAACGTTGGTTTTATATCACTCCACTCCAGCCGTACACCCTCTCCGTATATAGTGATCGTCTTCGGTGCCCACGGGTTATATACATAGTAACCCTTTCCAGCCTCGAGTTCACTTGGTCGGCTCCAGCCACTGGTCGCATTGTAGCTCCAGACTTCCACGTCTCTGCCGAAGATCGCTTCTGGGTCTCTATTCTCGGGCAGTACAGGTAGCGATAGATAGTTCTGGAGTGCCTTGAGCTGGATGGTGAATCTATCAGCACCTGGTGATGGCGGAAGCAGCGGATTCTCATTCACGTAAATACCCGTGCTATCTGCGGGGTTGAATGTGAATGCGAATCTGTTTGGTACACTATATGACTGTTCCAGGTTCAGGTCGCCCTTTGCATTTGGTGCAATGAACGAAGTAGTAATCAGGTAGCTGCCGGGGTATTTTCTTGTATCTGGCTGGTAGACCTGATATTCACCACCAATGTACACATTTGGATTCACAGATGGTGTCTCAGGCAGTTTGAATGTAGTGTACTCGTCAGGCAATGTCTGGATGTCATACTTCGTCCAGCTCTCGTATGCTTCGCTATCCGCGAACAGAGTCTCATTCAAGATCTCCAGCAGATTCGTTGAATACCTTGGCTCTGCCTCCTCTTCCTTCCACTCGAAGTCTAACGGTGCCACGTTGCTTACTATTCGCTCGTCAACATCGTTCGCAATCCAGTGTTCGCTGTCGAAGATAGTGAATTTTGTTGGCAGCGGCATTGGTATCCCGCATTCGCAGCACTGCCAGCCATCCGGTACTGCATTTGTTACATCTCCCGGATAGAATGGACCACCATAGTCCTCCCAGAGCTGCCAGTCAGATGGTATCTCTGTTTCCATATCTCCATCGGTGTCTATAGGCACCGCACGGAAGTACTTCAGCCATGCGTATGGCGGATACTGCATCGTCAGATACCGGTCTGCACACGGGAAGTACTCGATACCAGGAATACCATTTGGATCACCGTATGGCCATTTATCAAGCAGCTTCAATGGCTGCCATAGCGCCACATCTGTATCGTCCACAATCTTGTGCACCATGTTCATCGGCGGGAGTACTGGTATTGGTGTACTGTGAGCAATTCTCTGTATGTACTGTGAGTCTGCACATGATCTCCACTGTTGCAATAACTCTCCTTCGCCCTTCGGGAACGGAGTTCTGATTGTGATGTACTTGAACTTCTCACAGCCGTTTGCCAGGTTTCCATCTTCATCCAAGACTTCTATCGCCGCGATTTCATAACGCACACCATCCACGTAGAATATATCGCCCCGCTGAAGTTCTTTACCCACTGTTATCATCGCTTTGCCACCCTTTAGTTGCCCATCAAAGCGGGCATACCATGTCCTGTCCGGGTGCTCTGGCGTATCATAGTCATTGTTGTGCCTATCGTAGAATCTGGTCGTGCTCGATATCCCATACCTTGGACTTGGGTCCATGATCTCATCTTTATTGCCGCAATACTTTATCTCCACACTCGGTTCACCGGTAACCTCATCAAAGCCCTCAAACTTCAGTGTATGATCCATGAACTCCACTTTTTGATTCGCACTCATGATATATGTCTTCTCCAGCCTTATTGTTCCATTGGTTGTCTTGTGCAGAGTATTTAGCAGATCCGCTGACGAGCAATTCACGTATGAGAGCATTACGAGGTTATCCATTGTGGACTCGACCCCTTCATTCTCAAATGACTGTAATCCCTTTGCCTTACCATCTGATAGGTCTGCTACGATTGGGAACGGGAACCAGCTCCGGTTTGCATCTGCATGCCATGGCTTCTTGTCCTGTGAATCAATGAGCATGTATGTCGTCTCAGTCACAATCGCATGTTCTCGATGCACAGGTTCATGGTTACCATAGAACTCGTACTCTGGTACATACCATACCCGCAGGTATTCTTTCAGGTCACAGTCTTCTCCCTGGGCATGCATCGGATACTCCGTGCTGTAAGGCAGTATAGCAGCATTAAAGGTAATAGAATCCTTTCTTATTGATGTTGGATTGAAAGGCTCTTCCCAATTTGTATACTGCTCTATATTGCACTCATTCCGAATACCGATCGTGCTTGCATTGCCATGCCCGTACACCCGGATAGTGCCACTTTTGATTTCATCCTTGTAGTTCACATAGATGTCATCGTCAATGCCACCATGTTCGGGGTCAGGATCGTATGAGAACGCCACCCTTTTGTGCGGCAAATCTCCCTCTGCCTGTGGCGCGATCAGTGAGGTTGTAATCAGGTAATCTCCGTATAAGTCTCTATCTTCCGCTGCTTTTATGTCTGGCAGCTCCGGTAGTACGAATTCGGTGTACAGGTCGGGAAGAGACTGGATATCGAGTTTAGTCCATGATTCCACGAGCCGGCCTTCTACTTCTACCCTTATCTTCTCCCTGATCTTATCCACGAAATCATGGTAATCTTCGGCATGCACATAGAACCCTGGAGATTCCTGCCATGGCTGCGGATACGCCAGCTCTTTCAGGAAGTCCTGGTCTATATCCATTCCAACACCGAGTGTATTCACCACATCGAAACCCTCACTTAGCGCATCATCTCTTGCATTCAGTACCTTCTCTTCTGAATCCCCACCCGTCGGGTAGCCATCGGTTGAGAGATCAATCACCTGTATTCCGGAGCTATCACCGGGTAAGTTCTCAATCGCTACTCTAAATGCCCCACTCATGTTTGTATTACCCTTCATCTGGGTAATGTTCATGATGTCATCTGCTACCAAACTCGCGTTATCCGGATCAATTATGGTGAGTGGAACCTCCATACTGGCATTGCTGGAGAACTGAATCACACAGACACGTACTGTACCATCCTGGGGAACCACATTCGGATCTTTCACAGCCTCAGCCAGTCCCTGCTTCTGCAATTCGAAATCTTGCTGACTGATACTCTGGGAACCATCAATCAGGAAGAACAGGTCCACTCTTTCTGCGCTGGTAACAGCACCAGACCACTTCTCCTGCAGCTTCTCGAGCAGATTCGTAGAGTACCGCCGCTCAAAGTCCTCTGCAATGTATGTGATGTTTAAAGGCCCAACATCGGGTATTATTCGCTCATCAACATCGTATGCTATCCACTCGCCATCATTGTCTGTATCAAGTTTTGTACCTGCATAGTCCTGTTTCGTCCAGTTTCTCTCCTCTGATACACTTGTCCACAGTGGTATGTCAATATCGTCAACCATGTAATGCTTCTCGTTGAACGGTGGTAGAACAGGTATAATCTCAGAGGGCTCTATACATTCGATGGACTGAGAGGATACAACGCTCTCCTCTGGGATAGCTTCAATACACTTTGGTAACTTTGTCCTCAGAGTTATGTACTTCAGGGCATCTGCGTTAGAATCGCCTGTGGTGTCAAGAACCTCAATCGCTGTCACATCGTATCTCACACCATTGACGTAGAAGACATCACATGGTTGGAGTTCCTTACCAAGATATATAATATTACTGTTCTTACTGTCCCGTCTCACATACCATGTCCTTATCTGTCCAGCGGCTGGGTCGTGGTTCGCAGTGGAATACATGTTATTATGCCTATCGAAGTACATCTTCGCTCCTTTTTTCAGTGTAATCCAACCTTTACCCGCATCATCATCTCTGTTCCCCGCATACCAGACTCTTATAACATAGTCATGGTCGTTAATTGCAGTCACTTCCAGCTTATGGTCGAGGAACTGGACTTCATCCCCTACTCCCAGATTCCTGAAGCCCTTCTCAATCTCAATCCGCCCATTCACCGTCTTCCCATACGGCACTACTGAACCGCTGACATTCGCGAGTCTTGTGAGCTCCCCCTCGGTACTCTTCGACATACAGTTCCACGCACCCAATCCTGGCTGAGAAGATATCTCGCAGGTTGGAAATGCAAAGAGTGTTTTGCTATTGCCCGGTTGCCCGGATGTCGGCTTATATTGTGTATTTATCAGCATGTAGGTATATTCCATGTTTATCGTTGGATGTGTATAGTTCTTCCTGGAACCCCAGTACTTACCACAGGGTTCGTACCACGCCCTAAGGAATATCTTCTCACGCGCATTCTCACCATTTTTTACACCAAACTCCTCCTCAAGCAGTGCGGGGTTAAAAGTAATGGAATCCTTTGGTATCACCGTGGGGTCGAATGGCTGCGTCCAATTAGTATATCGTTCGGGTGCATTACCATCTGGTTGGACATCACCGTATATCCTGATAGAAGATGGCGCCCCTCCCTCCGGTGGTTCTGCCATCGCCGTAGGGACAATGGCGAATACCGAAGCGAGCATTATCACTGCCAGTGCTATTCCTATTATCCCTTTCGCTCTCTCATATTTTTTGTTGTTCACTTTTTCATCTCACCTCCAGTAATTTAGGATATCAAGGTTATATATAAAAGCATATGTTGAGAGCACATGTATTTTCTATATAACTTTAAATAGGGTACTTTTCTGCTGGAGATGGGCTATCCCTTATCCCTCCCTATCTCCTCAGATAGAACCGGGTGCATGCGCGATCTTTATCAAAGCTTCGCGTTCTACAAAATGCAATTCACCGGTGACGATGAGCACATGCGGCAGGTCACCAAATTCATAGCCCTTCAGCGATGTTATATAATCGGCTTTCACCACCGCATCGTCAGAGCCTGCCCGCGCTATGCCCACCAGTAAAGAGCGCTTAAGCATTCCTCCTCCCCTCTCACGCTCTACCGATTCCAGTAACTCCAGCGCATCCGCTATGCGCATTCCGATATCAAGATAGAGGAGTGTATGGAGTCCTCGCTCAGTGTTATCCTCTATCGTCTCATAGGGTACATGTGATATAACACCCTTATATGGTGGTGATACCGTTGCGGACTTACCAAATTTGTAGTTCTGAAGCCCGCATAGACCCGCAGCTGCAGATGCGATAGAAGCCGCATGTACTATCCGTGTCTCTATCCCCCTCTCAATCGCCCTTAGCCGCAGATCTACATGCGTAGTAGCAATCATGGCATCGCCACCACTGAGTAAGACCACTTTCTTGCTCTTCGCGAGTTCCAGAATCCCCCTCTCTGCGTCCTCTTCCAGCTCTTCACGCTCCAATAGCGAGATCTTTCTGCCATAAGCATCCTCCAGCTTCTCTATCGTACGCGCTCCCGCGGGAGATGTATAGAACTCTGCATAGACCACATCCGCATCTCTTACCGCTTCCAGACCTTTCAATGTTATATCTTCCGGGTCATACAACCCGAGTCCGACGAAGGTCAGCATTGCATGGATTTGTTTATGTACGCATTCTAAACTAAATGTAAATCTAAATATTCAAGGTATACGTAAGTAACCGTAACATAAGGATGTAGATGTAATAATGTACCTCCAATTCAAGCGAGAAGTTGAGCATATACTGAAAGCTGCACTGGCTGATGCATCATACGAATATGAATATAGCAGCCTGGGGTTAGAAGAGAGTGAGCATGCTGATATCACATCTCGAATTGCTTTCACCTTGGCTGCCAGATACAGAAAGCCACCTGAGAACATCGCTGCGGATATCGTCCGCCATATTACTATACCAGCTCCGACTGAGCGAACACTTGTATCAAGAGCAGTTACCTCCGGTCCTTACATCAACTTCTACGTCAATGATTCTTTTCTCGATGGCACACTGAGACGGCTAAAAGGTGGTGGAGGTGGTGGAGATAACACAGAGAAGAAGCATGATAAAAGTACAAGGATAATAATTGAACATACCTCTGCGAATCCTGATGGACCCCTGCACATAGGGCATCTCAGGAACGCTATCATAGGCGATGTGCTGGCACGAGTATTAACTTATTCGGGCTACCAGGTGGAGACGCAATATTATGTGAATGACATGGGCAGGCAGGTAGCGGTTGCGGTATGGGGTGCTTCCAGATTGAAGCTTGAGACGCGAAAGAAGGGGGACTATGCGATAGTTGATGTTTATATCGCAGCCAATCGAATGTTAGAGGCTAATGCAGCTTATCGTACCGAAGTGGATGCGCTGATGAGGCGCTATGAAGCAGGGGATGAGGAAGTGGTGAAGCGCTACGAGGAGGTTGTTCAGAGATGCCTCGCCGGTATTAAGGCATCATTACAAAGGCTGAATATCCATCATGACCTGTTCGTATTTGAGAGTGAATTTGTGCGTAGTGGTGCGGTACAACATATAATAGAGGAGTTAAAGCGAAAAGGAGATATAAAATCTGAGGGCTCTGCACTCATACTTTACTTAGATGGAATAGAGAAGGGACTGGTGATTCAGCGTGCAGATGGAACTTCACTCTACACCACCCGTGACCTCGCGTATCATCGCTGGAAGAGCGAGCGATGTGACCGTATGATAGATGTGCTGGGTAAGGACCATGAACTGGTATCGCAGCAATTGCGAAAAGCACTGCTATTATTGGGTGTGAAGGCGCCAGAATTTGTCATCTTTGAGTTCGTATCTTTACCCTCTGGCTCTTTATCCACACGCGCAGGCAGGTATATCTCGGCAGATGAGTTGATGGAGAAGATAGAAGCGCGTGCATACGAGGAGGTGAAGAAGCGAAGAAGGGACCTGAGCGAGGATAAGAAGTGCGAGATAGCAAGAATGGTGGGAATAGGTGCATTACGTTACGATATGGTGAAAGTCTCGCCAGAGAAACATATAATATTCAACCTCGAGGATGCTCTGGACATAGAGAAGAAAGGCGCACCTTTTATTCAGTACGCCCATGCTCGTGCATCCAGTATATTACGCATGGCAACTGACCGTGGCTTTAAAATTGATTCTGCCGATGCCAATGTGGCTCTGTTAAGGGATAAAAGCGAGGTGGAATTGATAAAGAAGCTTGCAATGTTTGAGTATGTAATGGAGAGTGCGGCTTCTGAGCTAAAACTGCATAAGGTTGCCAGATACGCGAGAGAGCTCGCTGAAGTCTTCAATATCTTTTATAAGAATTGCCCTGTACTGAATGCAGAAGAAGAATTAAGAGAAGCAAGATTGGTGCTTGTAGATTGTACGAAGCAGGTTTTATGTGAAGTCCTCTCTGTGCTTGGTATAGAAGCGCCAGAGGAGATGTGATTGCGATGGTGATAGCCGGGAAATTGTTCATGATTGAAGGAGGAGGAGAAGGAAAGGGGAAGGGAGATATAGCATTGCCGAGGATAGCGAGCAAATTAAAAGATTACAGGCGAGAGGATAAGGAGCAGGATATTCGTTTGATCACCGAGATAAAAGACCTGCACCTGACCGGTGACTTGCTATCTGGCACTTTCGTACAGGACGAGCTCATGGGTGTCTATCATCATGGCGAGTTGATACATGTACCACGCACGCTGGAGGCGCCTTTCTTCTTTGTTGAACAGCCGGATAAACACAGAGTTGTGCTCACTATTATGGAGAAGAAGACAAGAGCGAACAATATTGCTAATCAGTTGAGCAAGATACTCTTCATGACCACATCAAGGATAGTAGAAGCGAGGATAGAGCCTTCTCGATTTGTTCATTTCCACGAGGATAACTTTGAGGATACAAAGGTGATCTTCTTCGACGATGTTGATATTCCAAACGTGAAGAAACTTTCGCTTTATGGCTCCGCTCTGGCTGATACATCGCTTTATGCGGAACATTTGAAGCACGGTAAGATATGGTATATCGTGTTGAAGTCCAGAAGGTATGGGTTAGTGGTGGGATTAACCCGTAACGGTGTTGTAACGATCTTCAGTAAGGCAACGAAGGACGATTTTATAAACTACGTCCGGGATGAGGTCATTAGTCTGGTTTAATTTGGTGTAACTTCAGAATAGAATAGGAGAGAAGATCAGGTAAAAAATGATTATATCGGTAGCGAGTGGTAAAGGAGGCACCGGTAAGACGACAGTGGCTGTAAATCTCGCTCTCTCGCTCTCAAACGATGCAGATGTCCAACTACTGGATTGCGATGTCGAAGAGCCAAACGCATATATATTCTTCAATCCGAGCGCTGAGAATGAGGAAGTGAAACCGGTGCACAGATTGATACCAGAGGTTGATGAGGAACACTGTGATTACTGCGGTAAATGCGCTTCTGCATGTGAATATAACGCGATTATTGTACTGCCCGGGCAGCTCAAGGTCATGCTCTTCCCCGAATTGTGTAATGGCTGCGGTTTATGCACCATGGTCTGTCCGCGAGATGCGATTAGAGAGGTGCCACATGAGATAGGGGTTATCAGGCGATACAGAAGCGATAGCATAGAACTCATTTACGGCGTGCTGAAGATTGGTGAGGTAAGAGCAACACCATTGATAGACCGTGTGAAGGAGGAGCTCAGACCTGAGAAGATGGTGATAATTGATTCCCCGCCCGGTACTTCATGCCCGGTCATTGCGGCTGTTCAGGATAGTGATTACTGCATTCTTGTTACAGAACCCACACCGTTTGGACTGTATGACCTGAAACTCGCAGTTGAGGTCCTCAAGCTATTGAAGATACCTTCTGGATTGGTGATAAACAAAGCAGGAGTTGGAGACCGGGAAGTATATAAGTATAGTGAGGCGGAAGGAATCCCGATTCTGCTTGAAATCCCATATAGTGAGGCGATGGCGAGATACTATTCAGAAGGTATGCCGATTGTAGCGGCGATGCCCGAATGGAAGAAGCGTTTCGCGGATATAATAGAGGAAATAAAGCTGAAAGTAAAGGATAAGGCAAAGGAGAAGTGATGGTGAAGCAGCTAACAATAGTGAGTGGTAAAGGAGGTACTGGAAAGACGACAGTTGTGGCATCATTCGCATCACTTGCAGCGAACAAGGTCATTGCGGATTGCGATGTGGATGCGCCGGATCTCCACCTGCTGCTGCATCCCGAGGTGATGAAACGGACCGAATTTAAAGGTGCAAAATTGGCAGAGATGGACAAGACCAGGTGTATAGAATGTGGTAACTGTGCATCTGTATGCAGATTCCATGCTATCTCCGATACACCCTCCGGGTTCGCACTCAATCCCGCACGGTGCGAGGGCTGTGGTGCATGTGTGTTTGTCTGTGAACAGGAAGCGATTAGACTGAGAGAGCGTATTTCTGGATATACATTAGTATCACGGACGAGATATGGAACGATGGTGCATGCGCAACTGAGCATAGGGGAGGAGGCATCCGGTAAACTTGTTACTGCGGTTAGAACGAACGCCCGGCAAGTAGCGGAAGATGAGCACTGTGAGCTTGTACTTATAGATGGATCACCAGGCATTGGTTGCCCTGTGGTTGCTTCGCTCACCGGTGTGGATCTCGCACTCGTGGTCACGGAGCCTACGATGTCCGGACTGTATGACCTCGCGCGAATCATTAACGTAGCCAATCACTTTGGAATCCGTTCAATGGTATGTATCAATAAATACGACCTGAACGAGTCAAACAGCCGTAAGATAGCAGACTTCTGCCACCAGCAGGGCATACCGGTAGCAGGTAGAGTCCCCTATGACTCAATAGTTACAGAAGCGATGGTCGAAGGCGTACCAGTTGTTGAATATTCAGATGGAGCGGTATCGAAGGCGATAAGAGCTATGTGGAGCTATATAAAATATACTCTATAGAGTGGAGAGTAGAGTCAAGTCAGGTCAAGTCAAGCCAAAGCGAAAGGTTTATAAGACCTGTAATACGGTTTTATTACATATGTGTATTGCAGGTTAGTGAAGTGAACAAAATAGATGGAAGTTCGGGTCTGACCGCATTGGTGCTATTATTACTATTCACGTTCACGTATACCGAAGTAGCAGTCACTGCATTACCGGTAACCATACTTGTTCAGCCCGAAGAGGGTAGCATTAACGCCTCGATGGTTGTATCTGCAGTTGTAACAACCCGGAGAGACTGGACATTCAACATCAACTGGAGCTATCGGGTAAATGCTTCCAGCGAAAATCCAATGTCTTTCGGGTCAGCATTAAACCGAAGTGCAACATTGAAGATAATCCCGAATAATACAAATGCAAATACGTTAACTGCATTTGCAGCGGATGCCGACGGAAATACAGCAAACGCAACTGTGACCTTATGTACAAATACATCTCCAGTGAGGATAAAAATCAGAACGAATATGTCTGCATTAAGATTTCTATTGCCTGATTTGAAAATCAATAATGAGAAAGATAATGAGAAAGTGGTGCAGTTCGAGATGAGTGTTATTAATGAATCTACACAGGATATTACTGAATTATCAAAGAAGTATAGGAATGGGAATGCTTCTCTTTCTCTCCTCGCCGATCACGATGTTCGAATAAAGGTAAATGCAAGCGACATTATAAGATTAATCGCTGGTAGTGACAATACAGTTCATGGCAGTATAACATTTATTGAGGATACAGTTCCATTTGAGTTGGTCTCACAAAGAGACACGGATACTATTCCCCCGGAGCTAACAGTGGCGAGCCCGCAAGAGGACCAGAAGTTAGCTTCTCATAACGTCACTCTCGCAGTCTCCGCAAATGAGCCCATCGCACGCTGGTATTATCGCCTCAATAACAATAACGGCACAAATGTCAGCTTCGTACCTCCTGCTGTTATTAACGCGAGTGAAGGAGCTAACCAGATCCTGATCTCCGCTACTGATCTGGCTGGTAATCGCGGTTATGCCTTTGTTAACTTCTCCGTGGATACTATTCCCCCGGAGCTAACAGTGGCGAGCCCGCAAGAGGACCAGAAGTTAGCTTCTCATAACGTCACTCTCGCAGTCTCCGCAAATGAGCCCATCGCACGCTGGTATTATCGCCTCAATAACAATAACGGCACAAATGTCAGCTTCGTACCTCCTGCTGTTATTAACGCGAGTGAAGGAGCTAACCAGATCCTGATCTCCGCTACTGATCTGGCTGGTAATCGCGGTTATGCCTTTGTTAACTTCTCCGTGGATACTATTCCCCCGGAGCTAACAGTGGCGAGCCCGCAAGAGGACCAGAAGTTAGCTTCTCATAACGTCACTCTCGCAGTCTCCGCAAATGAGCCCATCGCACGCTGGTATTATCGCCTCAATAACGGTACAAACGTCAGCTTCGCCTCCCCGAATGGTGATGAGCATACGAAAACAACATTGATAGCGAAAAAGGGCGAGAACAAACTGGATGTGTATGCTGATGACCGTGCGGGCAACACAGGGAAAACAACCATTTTCTTCGTTGTGATGGAACCACAAATCGCTATCGAGTCCTCGATACAGGGAACAGGGAGCATAACTATCGAGAAAGAGATGTCAAGCAGTACTGCTGGGATAGAAAGTGAGGAACAGGTTGTAGGTACAACCGGCACAGGTGGGGATTACTCAATTATTTCTATTGAGATACTGAGCAAACCGGTGAACATTACCAACCAGAATTATCCCGATTATCACCACGCTGAGGTAATCTCCTTCACCGGAAACGATCTTATAATCACACATGAGCTTTCAGCTTCAGATACTCAGAGCGGTGTTAATGTAACATTTACGGAGGATACCAATGTTGTTAAGCTTCAGAAGCAGAACACGGTGGATATCAAAACAACGAGTAATAATCCCAGTATATCTTACAATACCCGGGCAACAGATGTATTCATAGGAAATAAGCAAACGAAGGTGGACCTATCAACACCAACAAAGAAAGTTTCTATTCACCATTCGCTTGAAGGAAACTGCACCTCCCGGATGAGACTGACATTTGAGGAATGAGTTAAATCTATAAAAAGAAGAAATAAGAATAAAAATAAAAAAATAAAAAAGTAGAAACTTATGAGCGGCTCACATAATAGTGAGCTCTGAACTTGTAGGTTCCTGCTCTTACTCCTACTCTGCTGGTTGTCTTCTTCTTCGCAAGCAGCTTCCAGTCATGGACTGAATGCACCTTTGTTAATATTACTGAGCCCAGACCGGCAGTGA
This sequence comes from Methanophagales archaeon, assembly GCA_021159465.1. Classification (NCBI taxonomy): domain Archaea; kingdom Methanobacteriati; phylum Methanobacteriota; class Methanomicrobia; order Candidatus Methanophagales; species Candidatus Methanophagales archaeon. The sequence goes on along the minus strand of JAGGRR010000215.1, from coordinate 614 downwards.
ACCTACCTTCTCCCTCTGCAGTAATATTGTAATAGCTCTCTGATCCATTCCTGCTCCTCCCCCCTGAAGATAACGCAAGAGAGTCAACTTCCGTGGTGAACCCAATAGCGCCATCATAAAAAGTAGCATTTTCTCCATTGGACACTGAAGATGCACTTCCTATGTTCTCTGTTACCTCCGCTCCGCCCATGAAACTTATCGCCTTACCATTTATAAGTACAGGAGCTTTTCCTGTGGTATCTCTGAGATATGTAACGTTTGTTTCGAAACCGATTTCATCACCACCTTCTCCTTCTACCAGTGAATGGTTACAACTACCGTTCACAGCGTTCATTGCATCTACATGAAGCGAGTACTGATTTGCTGTGCCACTCCCGGGGGATAAAGAACGATAATCATCCTCTGCTATTATCGTCCCGCCAGTTGTGGTAAGCTCATAAGAATAGTTTACATTCGCACTGCTCGCTGGTATCAGGAAGAGAAGAACCATCGCTGTAATTAGCGCTATTTCTATTGCCCTCTGCCTCACCATCTTATCGCATCACCTCCTCATCCTTATTCTATCGCGACGTGGTATATAAAGTTTTTGCACATGTTTATACTATAGTGATATT
>JAGGRR010000214.1 GCA_021159465.1 Methanophagales archaeon | reverse complement strand
GAAATCCTGTGTTGTTGATACGTTGTCTTCGCAGGTTATGTCCCATAGATATTTATTTTCCACTGCTGTTAACTGCTCGGTGTGGCTGGCAATAACGGTTACATCTCCGGTGCCTTTTTCCAACCTGCAAATCTCAACTGTGAGGTTGTGCCCTATTTCATCTTCTTCTATTGCTTCTGTCCGAATATGCGCTTTCCACGGGTTATCGCCAAATCCGAGCCCGCATTCTGCTCCGGTATCCGCATAGAACCATGCCACTTTGGTATAATTCAAATCAAAATATTCGCCTGTGCCGCTTCCTGAACCTTTGTGCATCAGGTTGTCCTTCGCGTGCGTCCTACTATCGTTCGCAGTTGGCGCATTATCGGGTTTATTCTCAGGGGTAAGATACCATGTCTGCAGGTTTGGAACCGGAAGCGTAATGTTGGAATCGAATCTCCCGCCTTCGTTGACCTCTTCTGATGATACCTTGAACTCAACAATCTTTGACTGACTTCCATCCGGACTTCTGACATCGAGCTGCAGTGTCTCGCCTGTAACTATATCAATGCCATGTCTAAGCACGAGCTGGTAGTAGTTAGAAGCGGACGAAGTCTCAGCCTGCCATTCCTCGCTCGTGTTCAGGTTTGTTATGTTAACTCTGGGATTATTGCATTTGCTGCCGTTTTCGTAAAACACATATCCTGATACGAGGAACGGACTTGAGGGCTGTGCCCCTATTATTTCTACGGTTCCGTTATTGATATTTGCAGGAATAGGATTGACATTCGGATCGCTTAGTTTCACTACGGTGAATTTGAGCTCGCTGAGTCCATCAATATCGTCAATTGCCTGGAATGTGATAGTTGCAAGAACGCCTGGCTCAGTTATTCCCGGAGTTGCTGTTCTAGCCTCACCGTATTTTAGCCAGCCCATAGTATTATTGATTTCGTTCTTGAGCACAGTTGAATCACTGCCACTGCCGAAGAACGGACCTTTATCCTGTGCAGTTGCATTTAGCAATGAATTATTGAAGTGCAGCTCATACTGTGCGCCATAAATCTCTACTCCCTCGGGATTTACAGTTACATTCACTGTGAATTCCTCTCCAGGTGCGACTTCTATATATGATGGCTCAACGCTTACTGTGCCAGCTGAAACGGTCTGAGAAATAGTCATCGGCAAGACTGCAAGTAGCGAAATCGCTATTATTGCTACGAGCACTATTCCCTGTATTACTCCTTTGTGTTCCATTCTTTCTTTCATAGTACATAAAGTATAATATTTCTTCGGTAAATCTTTCTTTTTGAAAGAAAGCTTTTTTCACACTTCCCAAGAGGTTGCTTAGATGTGTCCCTCCTTGCACTTTTCGGTTTCATTCCTCTTCCCACCATAACTTTATTGCAGGTATCCAGCCTGTGTATTTTTTCCCATTTGCATCTATGAACTCGTTACATGCTATTTTACCGCCTGTTGCGTTGTATTCCCCGGGATGATGGATAATCTGCGGGTAAGAACCTGTGCGAATGGTGTAGTTGTATTCTTTGCCGGGTTCGAGCGTAAAAGCGGTGTTGAACTTTAGGTTATGCCAGTTGCCTGTATATCCACTCCAGTTTGCGTGTGCATCCACGCCGTTGCCCCATATCCTCGCATATTCGGTGTGCCCGCCAGTGCCAGGGCATGCATAAGTGTATATCCTGTTCACTTCTATTCGCCGGTTGGGTGTTATTGTTCCGTTATGCACGCCCATTATACTTGGATACGGACTATCTGGTGCACCGGTGTCAAAAATAGCAATTCCG
>JAGGRR010000213.1 GCA_021159465.1 Methanophagales archaeon | reverse complement strand
ATACCTCAAAAATCTTGCCGGGAGGCGGAGCTTTATCGTCCAAAAAACCCTTCTCTCTGAAGAGCGCAATGACTACAAATACCGCTGTTTTGACGATGCTTCGCATGAACAGGGCTCAGTGTCCCCTGATACTCGTGCAGCCTCGCCCCTGCACCTTTCTTTAACCATTCCCTGAACTTGTCGTATTTTGGAAATAAGATATTTGACGCCGTAAAAATGATGAGAGAGATTCAGGATAAGTTGAGCAAAGGATACAGTGAAGACCTGGGAGCTGAAAAAAGAAGAGATTTGGAAGACATAAAAAATAATAATATAATACCGAATAAAAGGAAACAGTTGAAGTAGATAAATAAGGCATTGCCGGTTTTGAAAGGAGGATGAAGAATGGCATTCCCCTCTTCATATCCTCAAAATCCTACATATGTACATATTCACGAAACTATATAAAGAGAAGACTAAAGAGCAGTTTTATAAAAAATGTTAAACTCCATAAGATAAATTATGCGTAGAGAGATAGCCATCACTCTGATTTTAATTGCGATTGCAATAGCGTGCTGTGGCTGTATAACAAACACGAATCAAGAAGAAGGAGGTAGCATAGTAGCAACGAAGATTAAGATAGGCTTGATGCCCGACGAGGCGACATTGCCATACTACGTCGCCGCTCAGGAAGGAATCTTCACCAATCATGGGCTGGACGTTGAGATAATACCTTTCCAGAGTGCCATGGAGCGTGACAGTGCACTGATAGCAGGCGAGATAGACGCAGCGGAGAACGACCCTGTGGGTGTTATTTTGATGCGAAACGCAGGCTATGATCTCAAAATTGTCTCACTTGAGTTACAGGAAACACCAGCTAAGATGCGGTTCGCTATCATTGCCTCTCCAGCCTCTAATATAAGCTCAGTTGCAGACTTGGAAGGTAAGAAGATTGCAATCTCCATGAACACAATCATAGAATACATAACCGATACTTTAGTGGGAGATACAGAGGTAAAGGTGAAGAAGGTGGAAGTGAAGAAGGTCCCGCTGCGAATGCAGATGCTACTGAGTAATGAGATAGACGCTGCCACTCTTCCTGAGCCTTTGGCAAGTTATGCGCTATATAAGGGCGCTAAACTCGTTATCTCCGATTCCATGCTGAATCGAACGATATCACAAACTGTAATAGTATTCAGAGCGGATTTCTTAAATAATCATCCAGAAGCTGTACATGAGTTCTTAGCAGCATACGGTGAAGCAGTGAACCGAATAAACGCGAATCCCGAGAAATATCGGGCACTGCTTGTGGAGAAGACGCACATCCCGCCAGAGATAGCATCGAACTATACGATAGCGACCTACCTCCAGCCACAGGTATACCCAAAGACTGACTTCGATACGGTCATTCACTGGCTACGAGCTAAGAATTTACTCCATAGAACCGTCTTGTATGAGGATACTGTCTGGCGCGGCGAATCCCGCTGATCTATCTATGATCGAAGCAAGGAATCTGAGCATGGTATATCCGGATGGTACAGAAGCACTGCGTGATCTCAATCTTGTGATACACAGAGGTGCGAGCTGTTCCATCATCGGTCCTTCTGGCTGCGGCAAGACTACTCTCCTGTTCATCCTCGCAGGGCTTCTGAAGCCAACGAAGGGGCAGGTACTGCTTGGAGCACGTGAGATAGTATCACCTGCAAGAGGAGTAGCACTTATACTCCAGGATTACGGACTATTCCCGTGGAAGACGGTCTACGAGAATGTCGCTCTGGGTCTAAAGCTGCAAGGGATGCGTAAGAGAGAGCGGAGAGCGATAGTGATGTCACTCCTAAAAGAGCTCGGGTTGAAGGAATTCGTAAATCACTATCCAAAACAGCTATCAGGCGGGATGCAACAGCGAGTAGGATTTGCAAGAGCACTGGCTTTAAAGCCTGCGATACTGCTGATGGATGAGCCTCTATCTTCGCTCGATGCCCTGACAAGGGAGACGTTGCAGAATTTCCTGCTCTCACTCTGGAAGAATAACGGGATGACCATGGTACTGGTGACGCATAGCATAGAGGAGGCGGTATTTCTCGGCAGGGAGATAATCGTTCTCTCGCACAGACCGGGTCATGTGGTAAAGATAGTGGAGAACTTTAATGCGGGCGACGAGAATTATAGAAGCAAGGAGGCTTTCTTCGCTAAATGCCGCGAGGTAAGGAGGAGCATAGAACATGGAGCTACATAATCGCCGGGCTACTATTACTCATAGTCTGGCATCTCGCATCACTTATACTGGACTCACCAGCACTGCCAGCACCGCTAACTGTATTCTATGCGCTTATAGACCGTATGAGAACGGATTTATACCTTCATCTCCTCATCAGTGCACTCAGAGTTATCTATGGCATTGCACTTGCAGGCTCGCTCGCTGTGCCTCTCGGGCTATTGAGCTATAATAACCGCTTTGATAGAATCATTGCCCCTATTGTTTATCTCCTGTACCCGATTCCACATATCGTGCTTCTCCCCCTTATCATCCTCCTATTTGGTATCAGTGACCTCTCCAAGATAATTCTGATAGCAATTATAGTCTTCTTTCAGATTCTCGTGACTACACGTGATGAGGCACGCAATTTAAGCTCGAACTACATATTCTCAATACTATCTCTGGGTGCAACCCCCATAGATATATACAGGCATGTGATTCTACCGGCATGTCTGCCCGCTATACTCACCGCAATGCGAATAAGTGTAGGCACCGCAATTGCAGTGTTATTCTTCGTTGAGTCTTTCGCAACCCAGCGAGGACTGGGATATCTGATCATGTATTCATGGAGCATGATGGATTATCCCGCTTTATACGCCTCGATAGTAGCTATGGCGCTGCTTGGATTCTCTCTATATCTAATTCTGGAGTGTGTGGAGAGGAAGCTCTGTGCATGGGTGTATTTACAGTAGCTATAGCCACGGCACCGCCACCTGCATATACAATCTGCTCCACCATGTTACCGCCAGGGGTTGAATTATCACCACAGACAGAATGATGCATATCACCTGCCCGATTATATGAGGTATAAACCCCAGTAAGAATCCTGTAAATGCACCTATTCCAATCACAATAAGCCAAAGCAGGAACACATCAAGTTTATGCGCTTTGAACAGCTTTAAGCTCTCACTCACACCTGCTATGGCATTGTGACCGCCGATAACAACTGCGTATGGTACAAGTGCGAATATAATGCTTACAATCAAGAGATAAGATAACGGTATGAGCATGAGCGGCAGTGCAACCCGTGAACTCATCTCTGGCACTGGAATCAAAAATGCAATACCGAAAGCTAAAGCGGCAATAAGAGCAACTATGATCTCCGCGAAGAGCAGCTGTATAAAGTTCCTGCTTCCATACCTCAGCATATCAGATATACTGGTCCTGCCACGTTTCGTGGCTTCTTTCGCCATGCCTATCGCACCAGCCGTGAAATATGCATTTATCAATAATCCCAGAGCTATGATGATGCCAAGCAGAGTGATAATGACGTGGAAACTATGCATGAATTGAGATTTGAGCTGCGGGATGAGCTCTGGCGGGACTTCTTCACCAAAGTGATAAAGATAAATCAAAAAGGGACCGCCGGTCACCAGTATGCCTACACCAACCACGATAACAATCACTATAGCCGTGAGTACAGAACTGAGTATAAAAGGCACAGCGATATTCAAATTTTTACTCCAGGTCTCAAAGCCTCCCATTAATAATACAGTACTTAGTTCTCTCTTATTCTTACCCTTACTCTTACTCTTATTCATCATGCTTATTGGACCGGAACTGGAACTGGAACCGGCATATAGTGCATGGGTAGAAATTCAGAGATAAAAAAGTAATAAAAAGGCTATACAATCATTGTAGCTGCCGATGCTATCGCGGAGAATCGCTCTACAGCTTCCCTCGCCACCGGTCCCCTTATCTCCGAACCCTTCGGCGTGCCCTTGTCATCCACAATAATCGCGGCGTTATCCTCAAACTTCACTCTGAGCCCGGATGGACGCCTGTATTCTTTCCTCTGCCTTATTATCACCGCCTTCAATATCTGCTTCTTTATCTCTGGTCTGCCCTTCTTCACCGCTATCACCACCATATCCCCCACGCCTGCCTTCGGATATCTGTTCTTTACACCCCTGTAGCCCTTTACCGCTATTATCTGCAATACCTTTGCACCGGTATTATCCACGCAATCCAACCGAGCTCCGGTCGGTAGCGCCTTTGTTATCTTCGCTCTTACTCCCTTCATTATCCTTCACTAACATAATTCCACTTCCTTAAATAATATTCTTTCTTCTTCATTATCCTTGTAAAGCATGAACAACCTGGTAGAAGCAGGGCTGCGAGAAGGTATATCTGAGGTGATAGTCACCACACAGTCACTTTCTGGCATACCCAATGCAGCACCTGCTGGAATTCTCAGTCAAGGCGGTGAATACATGGTGCGACTTTACAGAGGTTCAAAAACGCTATCAAATGTGAGAGAAACGATGCGTTTAGCTGCGAATGTAACCCTTGATTCGATGTTCTTCGTGCGGACCCTCTTCGGGAATCTGAGTACTGGCGATTTTTCACTCTTTCATGGCTTCCCTGTACTGAAAGAAGCGAATTCGTGGGTACTATTCGGGTGCCGCCTGATACATGAAGGAACAGATTCTCTGCTATTCCTGTTATCCCCTCTCGCCGTTGCAATAATTCGAGCGAGTATATATGCGATAAACAGAGGACTTAATGCTGTTATAGAAGCAGCAATCCTCGCGTCCAGATACGATATCCTGGAAAGCGATATAGAGAGAGAGCAGATGATGAGGAAAATGGGTGATTATGCAGAGATTGTGGAGAAATGCGGCGGGCGAAGGGAGAAGGAAGCGATGCAACTTCTGATTGATGAGTTGCATAAGAGGGCATAATTTCTTTATATGAAATTAAAATTGAATAGTCTCCAGAAACTTATCCATGCTGTTGTAGATCACATTTCCCACCACTATGACATCAGCGTATTGCTTCATCTCCTTTGCCTTCTCTTTTGTGTCTATTCCACCGCCATAGAATATAGATGCTTTACATATCTTACTTAGCTCCCTAACCAGCTCAGGGTCACCATAGGTACCACTATACTCTATATACACGATAGGTAGATGAAGATATTTCTCTGCATAGAGTGCATATGCAACGACATCGGCAACACTCAGGTCTGTCTGTGCCCTTGTGAGTTTAGCAACTGCCGAGTCAGGGTTCAAGACGATGTATGCCTCTGGTATCACCTTATCCCATACTATAGCATCATTCTTTATCCATTCCACGTGCTTACCCACTATCCATCTCGAGTCCATAGCATTAAGAACCAATGGTACGAATACATAATCTATACCTTCATACACGACCGCTTCGGGTGTTACGGGCTCCAGAATCTTTGGGATTCTATAATGTTTCAGGAGAGAGATAAGCATAGTGGTGTTTTCAGGAGTGATATTCTGCGTGCCTGAGATCATTATAGCATCGGTGCCACTGCCCACAATCGTATCCAGATCTCGCTTATTAATAGGTTTATCTGGATCGAGCTTTGTGATATGACCCCAATCTCGCCATGGCTCCTTATCATTATCTCTCATTGTTAGATCAGCAATGCGGATAGAGGATAAGTCCTGACTAAAATACACTTCCTGTCACTGCTTCAGGTAGTATCTTCAGCAAGTAGCCCTCATATAGCGATTTCTTCATCTCACATATATCTGATAACTTCCTCTTTCCTATCTCTATCTCACGCACCTTCTCCTCCTCCCCGGGTTCTAACTTCACACGCAATCCATCGAGATGTATAATGGTGGAGAACTCTTCACCAGGCTTTGGAGGGATGGTCATATCTATCAACTCCTTTACGAAGAGTGGAGAAGTAGCCAATGGGTCCTCTTCTATCTCCTGCCTCCTGACATCAAGCTCAACTCGTAGCCCTTCTGCCATCTCTTCCAGCTTCTTTATCTCATGTTTTCGCTTCATCCTCTCTGTTCTCCTCCCTATACCACCAACATAATGCGGTATGTCCATCTCAGGTGGACCTCCAACGATGATATAAGGTACCTCTAAACCCTCACATAGCCTCACCTTCTCCTCTATGCACTCCCTGAAATTACCAAATATGAATACTGCGGCATCACATTCCTCTATTATCTTCTTCTCCTTCACGTTTATCTGTGCTATTCTCTTCCCGACGCCCCGTGCCAGACCCATCATATTGGTGATGGCACCTTTCCGCCTTAAAAATTCCGCAATATCACACATCGGGTCAACGGCGTGATGTCTACCAAGAGAAGGGACCACGAGCATTATCTCCGCACCTGCCAGTGGTAAATCCACTAACTTCCCTCCTATCTCCTTCACCTTACCCTTTATTACCGGCTCTTCTTCCGCTGGAAACGCCAGATGCAACATCGTCTCTGTCTGCATCACCATCTCCTGAAGTATGAACCCACCTATATCCTGTGTCAACTCCTTCAACTCGTTGAACTTATACACACCGCCGGAAAACATCATTATCTTATACATCTCATGCCCCTCCACCGTTTAGCTTACTCACCATCTCTTCTGCCCTCCTCTTCCATTCATCAGTTATCGGATTCTCTGATGCGATGATGGTTATCCTGCCCTTGGATTGGGATGGAACAGGATATCGAACACGAGCGCCTTCGGGTAATATTCGCTCCACCGCATCCAGTATCCTCGTATTCAGATCTTCACGCGGATCATAGACCACCATCTTCATCAACTCCTGCATCTCTTCTGTACTCAATTTTAGACTTATCTCCAGTCTGCTCAACTGTTTCACACGTTCACCGAACTTATCCCAGAGCAAGGCAAGTAATTTAGGCACGTATCGCTCGTTCGTCACCTTTAATCTCTCATCACCTCTAATCGTCATGTCATTCACAGTGATAGGACTTGGTACCCTGCCCACCTTGATAGAGATGATGAAGACATGTTCCGCTGGATTGCAATACATATATACACTATCCACATTACTGTGTAACCCTATATCCCTGAAAACATTCTGACAAATCTTACTGTAGCTTGCATTTCCAAATTCATCCTCACCCTCTACTTTCACTTCCATCTCCTATCACCATAAAAATATCACCCTATATATTTCTTTTTTGCTTTTTTACTCGTTCACCAAGTATGCAGCCACCACCCTGGATACCACCTATTGGATTCGAAGGTGTTCCAAATTGGTGCATACATCTGCCAAGCACCGCCGCGCCACGTGCCAGTGCATCATCAGCAAATATCACCTCGTTCTCCATATTCCTGCCAAACAGGTTACTTAACTTGTGCAGCACCAATTCTGGTTTTTGCCCGGTAATACCTGCGCGTCCGGTGATACCTATCTTCGTGTTTGGCAGTAATAACCCCTCCTCTTTTGCTATACCCACCAGCCGCTCAGTGATACTTGCCGAGACCTCATCAATAACGTGATGGACATAGTGTATGCCAGCATCCTTTGCTATCTCCTCGCCTACTTGCCCTATCCTGGGCAGATCAGACATATTATCACCGGCATCAACGCCTATCAATGTGACACCGTTTCTCCTCGCTGCTGCGACATTCACCGGAGAGCCCCCAAATCTTGTCCCTGATTCTATCTTCTCTATCTTCAGATGGCTCAATACCTCCTCCGCGTACCCTTTTACCACTTCCTTCTTCACTTTGCCTCGTTCGTACTTCTGGAAATCGAGTACTGATGGGTACTTCTCACCCACTATTTTGGAGACCAGTGCATCAGGTATAGCACCTGCGAGTCCACAGAAACTGCCTATCACCTGCGAGTATGGCAACTGGTCATTGGTTATACGACCTGCGAGGGTGGTACCGAAATCCAGTGATAGAACAGGATTGCGGTAATCAACATCAAGCCACTTAGCAGCCTCTTTTAAACCCGCAGTTACAAGTTCGCCCTCCATCTCATTTGCTACCAGCGATTCCCCGGCAGGTGCCTCGTTTCCGGTTACAGCACCGTCGAAATACGTCCTGTCCATTCTGGAAAACTTCCTCAGTTCAGCCGGGATATCATCAATGGTCATTGGTGAGATCATCTTCCGTGGTGGCACACCGGCGAGCATGCAGCCCTTAGCCAGTGCCTGTATCACTCCCTGTATCTCCTCGACCGTGGAGAAACCCGCAGTTACACCAGAGGAGCGAACCACGAAATGTAAATCCGGAACTGTTATTCCTGCAGCAGCTGCACAGTCCTGTAACGTCTTCTTCACCAGCTCTGCTATCGAATCAACTGAAAGTTCAACCATGGTTATCGTATGACAGAATGCGCCATCATGCGATAGAGCTTCCCTGGTCATCCTGACCGCCTTATCCAATATATATGTATTACCACTCTTCAGGTCAGTAGCACTTATAATAGACTTGGTAGTGCTGTTTCCGAGTTCGACACTTGCCACGATAAAAATGGGTCGCAAAGTGAGGTCACCTCTGGAAAGCCGCAGTATAAAAAAGAGGTCACTGTAACTGATCCTTTTAGTATGCAGTATCTTGGGATGGTATCTCCTCCTGAATAAAGACATTATTGCTCCTGCTCCTATGTCCTATACCGGGTTACATATTA
>JAGGRR010000212.1 GCA_021159465.1 Methanophagales archaeon | reverse complement strand
TTTTACTGTTAGGTCTTGACAAAAAGTTAAAGTTGGTTTAATGTATTCTCACTATGTATGTGGACATCTGCAAATACAAAAGAGGAAATAAAACCTATAAAAGGGTGCTGTTGAGAGAGGGCTATAGAGAAGGTGGAAAGGTAAAACATCGCACACTTGCTAATCTCTCTCATTGTAGTGATGAAGAAATTGAGGCCATTCGGATTGCCCTTAAGATGAAGAAAAACTTGGTTGAGCTTAAAAACCTGGCCAAAGGGAGTTATTGGTGTGGTAAGCATGTAGGGCCTGTGGCGGTGCTTTATCAAATAGCCAATCATTTAGGCATTACTCAAGCACTGGGTTATAGTAAAAATGCCCTTTTGGCCCTGTGGCTGATTATGGCCAGGCTGATAGATCAGGGCTCAAGGCTATCGGCGGTAAGACTGGCCCAAAATCATGCCGTAGCAGAGATACTTAATCTTAATGCGTTTAATGAAGATGATCTCTACAAAACACTTGATTGGCTATATGAACATAAAGAAAAAATAGAGAATCAACTATTTAAGGTAAGGGGTCATGGTTCTTCTTTTTACCTTTATGATGTGACTTCTTCTTATTTAGAGGGAAAGGAAAATGAGCTTGCGGATTGGGGATATAATCGGGATAAGAAAAAGGGTAAGAAACAGATTGTCTATGGTTTACTTACCGATGAACAGGGAGAGCCCATAAGTATTGAGGGCTTTTGTGGGAATACAAAGGATAACAAGACCGTTAGGGTAGAGATAGAGACACTAAAGGAGCGATTTGGTTGTAGGCACATTACCCTTGTAGGTGATAAGGGGATGATAAAAAGCGGTGAGATTGAAGACTTAAAAACAGCAGGATTTCATTACATCACCAGTATAACCAAGTCTCAAATAAAAACCCTGCTTATTAAGGGTGTATTTCAGTTAAGCCTATTTGATGAAGATCTATGTGAGGTGGAGGATAGAGAAGAAGGGGTGCGTTATATTTTAAGGCGTAATCCTTTTAGGGCAGAAGAGATGCATAAAACCAGGCTATCAAAGATAGAGGCCATAGGAGAAAAGATAGAAAAGGCAAATAGATACCTTTATGAGCATAAAAGGGCAAAGATAGCGACACAGATAAGACATATAAAG
>JAGGRR010000211.1 GCA_021159465.1 Methanophagales archaeon | reverse complement strand
GGAAAGAGCAACAGAGAGATAGCGTTTGAGATGAGGGTCAGCGTTTCAACGGTCAAGAGGGTATGGTCTTACTGACTCACATACGGGGAGTATTTGCCAATAAGAAAGAGGGGAGAAAGGTGAAAGAGTTAAGCGAAAAGGAGAAGGTAATAGAGCAAGTGTATGGCATTGGCATCCACATCCCTCACAACCGCATCCACAAATACTTGCTTGAAGAAGGATTGGCAAAGGAAGAACCGAGGAAGAAGAGAAGAAGGATGCCATACGTAAGGTATGAAAGAGAGCATTCGATGTCAGCTGCCCATGCCCATATAGACTGGTTTGAGAAGGATGGGATAAAGTTCTGTGCTATTCTGGATGATGCTTCAAGGAAAATCCTTGCAGCAGGAGAATTCAAGAATGCTAACACTGAAAACAGCATAGCTTTGGTAGATAAGCTTGTTGAGGATTACTGGGGCATCATGCCTTTAAAAGAGCTGATCTCAGACAATGGAAGTGAGTTCGGAGCTCACAGAAAGAATGGTAAAAAGGAATGGGACAGCAGATTCAAGCGTCACCTTGAATCCCTGGGTATAAAGCTGATAACATCCAGGATAAAGCATCCCCAGACAAACGGTAAGATAGAGAAACTCTTTGACTGCTACAACAGGTACAGAGACGATTTTGAAAGCTTGGATGACTTCGTTTACTGGTACAACGACGTCAGATTCCATGAAAGCCTTGACACCAAACACTATCTCCAAACACCAGAAGATGCCTTCTGGAGCAGGTTGCCGGTAGAGGTAAGGTTAGGTGTTGTATTCAAGCTTTTTGATGAGGTGATAGGGGAATGAGAGGTAGGGTTTATAAAGTCAAAAATTTCAGGACTACACAGAACTGTTTAAGCTATAAAAGTGACTATTTTAGGCGGTGATACGATATATGAATCTAAATAATGAAAAGGGAATAGACCCCACGGTAGAGGCAATTGTAGAGATGTTACCAGAGAATTTTTTAAGAAATACTGCACGAGAGAGCGTACTTATTATAAGGGAGCGTAAAATTGACCCGGTTATTCTTTTCTGGGTGTTAACGCTTGGATTTGGTACAACATTTACCT
>JAGGRR010000210.1 GCA_021159465.1 Methanophagales archaeon | reverse complement strand
GTTGAAATTATATCTGCTGGAGGTGAATTTTAACTGATGATGAAACACTACCAACTTCTTTAGCATCTGGAACATCGTACACGCCTGTAAACCCCCTTAACGATGCTTTAGCCTTTAATTCACTTATTACAGAGGTTATATCACCTTCAAAGCACATTGCGAGTATCACGAACCTTCAGCATCGTTATAGCTTCTCTTTTGATAGATTGGAGAGTGATAGGATGATCTTTTGTGAATGGTTGATGGAGTGGGTTAATGGATTACATCTCATTCTTTGAGCTCTTGCTCAACTCAAAGGAAACTTGGTTTCGCATCCATCATTCTGTTCCCGATTTAGGGGTATGAGCGAAAACTTTTTAGAGAGATACTTAGCTATACAAATACGAAGAAAAAATGACCACAACTGAAGAAATAAAGAAGATGAGTTTACAGTTCCTTCGTAAGTTATACGAGTTGAGCGGCGAAGATGACTCCAAGAGGTTCGATACGCAACAAATTTTCAAAGAGTTGGAGCTTGATAGCGAAAGCGACTTAGCATCGGATATCATGGATTATCTTCTGGATGAAGAACTAATTACAACTGTTATTGGAGGTGCTAAGGTTGGAATTACACAGAAGGGCATTAAAGAGGCTAAGGATGCTTCATCAAAGATGAAGGTTTAGATTTTTGAATGAAGTTGTTATTTTTTCACTCCAACTTTATAGCAGGAATCCAGTCATGATGAACTTTCCCATTGGCATCTACAAACTCTATGCAAGTTATTTCTTCGCCTGATGTTTTTAGCGTGTGGTTATGGATATACTTTGGATAAGAGCCTGTTTTTATTTCGTAGGTGTAATTAACATTTTTCTTAAGTTTAAACGGTTCATCAAACTCTATCCAATGATAATCACCGTTAGAATAACCATTCCAAGTTGCATTAGCTAATTCAATTCCATCTGGATAGTTAAAAACAATAAATTCACTATGCCCTTCGGTTCCGGGGCATGAAGGAGTGAAAAACCTGTGAACAATCATATCATAAAATCGCTTTATTGTCCCTTTAAAACTTCCAAATATGCCGGGATAATCTGCTTTCCACTCGTAAGGGTTAAACTCAGAAGGGGGATATACGTTATTTCTGCGTAGCTTCCCCCTCAACAATTTCTCATTTAGGTTTGTGTTATTGACATAAACAACCGCTAAAATCCTATAATAGCGGTCATGCTGCTCTCTATCATCCACATCGAGTTTAACCTCTTTACCTAAGCAAATTTTGTTTACAAATTCCTTCGCTTCTTCATATCCCTCTTCGCCTATCTCGGGAGTTTTCAACCCCAACTAATCTTATCCTTTGAATCCCGGTTATGCCAAAGGAAACATCAACCGTATCCCCATCAACCACGTTCTTAACGTATCCGCCCCATATCTTTCTCTTCTCTAATTCTTTAATGCCAAATATCCACTCTGAGTTATTACGCATCCAATAGCGATTATCATTTTCATTATCGCTTACAACAGGGGTTTTATCAACTACTTCACCTTTTGAATTGCTTAAGGTTATCGCTTCATTGCTGTTATCAAGCCACTGATAAGGTGGGTATAGTCATAATAAGCACCAGTATAAAGGATAGTGCCTTTAGGGATAGTCTCCCTTTCGCCATCCGCAGTTTCTAAAACCCAGTTTCCTATATCCACGCTTTCATTTGTAGGGTTGTAAAGAGTAACCCTTTCATTACCCTCATCCCTTCCCGCAGGGTTCTGGTAAAAAAGGCGTATATTTCTACACCTGAGGAAGCCCGACTCTCTGTTACAAAGGTTGTATCTGCTGCATGGTCAATTCCTTTGCTATTTGATGCCACTGCTCTGAAGTGATATATTTTTCCGGGCTTTAAACCAGTTATAGAGGCACTAAAAGATCCAGTTGAGGATTTTGATTGCTTAAGTGTGGAATATCCATAAGATGTTGTCTCGTCCCACTCGAACCATACCTCACAACTAATATAGCCTGGATGTTCTTTTATAGGTGCACCTGTAGAAACCAGATTGGCATTTAATGTAGCAGAAGTAGCAGTTACACTTGTTGCAGCAGTAGTTGTAACTTATGGGGGAGTATAACCCCTACATTGAGCATAATAAGGAGTACATTTCGCAAAAAGGGGAGTTCCATCACAACAACAATAACCAATACCGCCATTAGGACACTGGTAACTACAAATTCCATCATGATGGGAGCAACAATCCCTTATGTGCATCTATGCCTGTAATTAACCCAAACAAAAGGAAAAAATGAGTATCAAAATTGTCAAGCTTTTTTATAGTATTTCATGGATAGCTTCACGTATCTCATTTTCAAAAAACCTCTTCTGAGCTTATTTCGTATCCCTTTCGCTTTTCCCCTTCATCGCTTTTTTTAGATGGGGATAAGATAAAGAAGGATATTATTTTATTTAGTCGTTTTTATTCACTATTCAAGAAAATAATTATTACCTTATAGAGTAACAAACCAAAATTAATATATATATCTAATATTACTATTATCCTTAATAATCTCCCTGCCATTGAACACACTCGTTCAACACCATAATCGGTGTAAGTAAGCCCATCAATGGTAGGTATATAATCACTGAGAGGTTACTAAAAGGTAACCTCTCATATCTTATTGTGTTTTAATCGTACTAGTGATAATCATGGAAAGAGTAGCAATTTTTATAGACGGAAGTAATTTTTATCACGGTCTTAAAAAATATCTTGGAAAAACAAGAATAAATTTCTATAAATTTGCTGTATTACTGTGCGGAGAGGATCGTAAACTTATCCGAATTTATTATTACAATGCTCCTTACAAAAAAGAATGTAATGAAGAGAAATATAAATCGCAACAAAAATTTTTCTCATCATTAGAAAGCACTCCTTATCTCGAACTTAAATTAGGAAGACTTGAACCACGTGGAAATACTTTTATTGAGAAGGGCGTTGATATTCTCCTTGCTGTTGATATGCTAAAATATGCCTATGATGACACATATGATACTGCAATTCTCGTGAGTGGTGATGGAGATTTCGTTGCGGCAGTAAATGCTGTGAAAGACCGGGGTAAACATGTAGAACACGCATATTTTAAAGCTGCTCCAGCCGTGGCACTAAGGAAAGCTTGTGATAAATACATACCATTAGATGGGGATTTATTAGCCCGTATTTTATTTAACCATTGTTAAGTTTGTTTCGATAACTCCGGCTTCATCCCAGAAGTCAATGTAAATCACGGAAACACCTTTTTCTTCATTTGCCTTGTTAATACGGCATCCTCAAAGAGGTGAAATTTTCGGTTTCACTTGGGTTGACCCGCAGACTGAAAGCATAAAATTAATAAATATCTTCAGCCCCCTCCACCAACTACCATTCGGCAATCTTCTGTAATTCCTCCTTTGAGTT
>JAGGRR010000209.1 GCA_021159465.1 Methanophagales archaeon | reverse complement strand
GCGTAATGTTGTATGGGATGAGCAAAATGTAAAAAAATTATGGGACAGTATTTATAAATTTTATCCTATGGGGAGTATTTTAATTTGGAAGACTGATATCAAGTTACAGAATCATCGCTCAATTGGCGGACATATAATTCAAAACGAAGATATATCAGAGTACCAATATATTTTAGACGGACAACAAAGAACAACAGCTCTTTTAACATCTCTTTACGGGGGAAAAATCGAAGGAAAAGATGACTTTGATCCAACTATATATGTGGATCTTACAATTCAAGATGAAAATGATACCGATGATGAGAGTTATAACCAGAGATTTCTATTTTGGTACGAAATTGACGATAGAAATGGGACTTATTTACGTGTATCATGTCAAGCAAAACCGTAAAAATTTATAATTTTAAGGTAACACTTTTTACCCCATATGCCTTGCAATCCTCTATCCATTTTTCTACCAATTTTACTAACATAAGCCTTTGATCAATGGTAAAATTAAGGGACATGATTTTGTCCTTAAGCCCCTTTATGCGTTTTCTTAAGTTTGCCTTTTTAACAAGTATAGAGAGGCATTCTTTGATCTTGTCATAGAAGAATTTAGGGACCATACCTATGGAGTTCCTGATATTTTGGGCATTCTCTATCCACTTTGCCATCTGTATCTCAGGGTGCCTTTTTACTCTATATTTTTCTTCCTTGTCTTCCTTGAATCTTTCATAATCCTGCCTTTTTCTCCTCCATTTCTCATCAATAAAGTACCTCTTTCTCTTAAGCTCTTCTTTTTTCTTATTATCAATATCTATTTGTTTATTTTTCACAATCCCACCAAAATACTGGCCAGTCCTCTTTGTCTCATCAAAGCTTTCCCTATGAGAGTAGGCATAAAAGTCTAATTCTGCCTCCTCTAAGGCCTGCCTGTCATAGGTCAACATCACCTTTTTAAATCTATCCATATCATCTATAGCAAGATTATTCCTTTTAACTATGTCTTCTATAAGCTGTTCCTTTTCTGGAGGAGGTTTGGCTTTTTCTTTTAACTTATTAGAGCGCTTCTTTATCCTTTGCAATTCCCTCTTTGCATTATCTATCTCTTGCTGAGTGGGCACATAATTCATCAGATCTAAAGGCCTTCTGTTACACACAGAGCACCTCCCTACCATGTTTCTCATCTTTACATAAATACCTGCCACTATAGTAAGTATATTTTTTGCTATATCCCTCTTTTTAAAACCCTCTATCTTTAACTCCCCTACTGTCCTTTCAAATAAGCCAAACTCACCCTCCAGGTTAGCCTTAGTTTGGGGACAGCCCTTAAAGGCATTTATGGGTATAATATTACGGTATTCCTTTAAGGTCTCTGATACTTCACTGCTTAGATTTGCAGAGGAATTATCATAAAGAATTGATAGGGGAGGACCATGTTTTTCTATGTGTTCATTTATCACAGCCTTTACCACACTTCCATCCTCTTCATCTGAAATCTTGCAGGCAGTTATGGCATCTGAATGAATATCCTTTAGTGTCTCCATATTCAAACTAAACTTCTCACCCAATACCTCTATATCCTTTTTCTTCCCATCCAATACTAGCTGGGCATTGGGGTAAAACTTCTTTATACGGGGTCTGTATACAGGGTATTTCTTATTTGTGTTTTCTTTGTATCTACCATTTGCTATCAGGATGTCGGTAATCAGACGGCGGCTACCTCCACAATTAAAATATTCCATTTTGTCTTTTTTGTTTTTGTTTAACCACTTCATAAAGGAGCTTATTTTTATCCCCTTTTTTCTTTTCCTACCTTGTTTATATTCATCTGCTGCCTTACAGATAAACTCTATAAACCCCTCTGTTACAGAAAGGGCCAGACCCCTTTTATCATGATTATTATTTTCTAATACCTTTTCCCAATCTGCTAAGGTGCTAACTGCTATAGAGCTAATCTGAGATAGCTCTTTCCGCTTCAATTTCTCTTTCCTTGATACCTCAATAAGGTCTCTTTTTATATCAGCACTTATTTGTCCAAATATCCCCTTTTTTTTAAATCCTCCATTCCCCTCTTTAGTATGTTTAGGATGCGGTTTTCTATCTCTAGCCTCTTTATGCGCTCTTTTAAAAACATGTTCTCCTTTAAGATATCATCCCTTTCTTTGTCCTTTGTTTCTTGAACTTTCTTTTTTCCCTTAAGCCTTCTGTAATAACTGTATGCAGCCTTCCTTGATATCCCCATCTCTGAACACAGTTTTTTGACATTTATCATTGAGCCATGGCCCAACTTAGATAGTGCTTTCTTGGCCAAGAGGATACTACCTATCTCTTCTTTTGTAAGGCCTTTATCTTTCATTGATCATCACCTCAGTTGGATTTTTCTTCCCATTATGCTAAGTTCTATAGAGGTGTCAACCATCTTTATATGAAAGATACTGATTTCCCTTCCCTCTAAGCCTATGCCATCCTCTACCAGCTTTGATAGCTCTTTGTCTACCTCTTTTACCCAGCCATGAAAACGGTCTGCAGGAACCAGGATGCCCCCCAGCCCTTGGTGCACCCTTTTATAATTGTATCTCCATATCCAATTCTCAATCTCATTCCTGGCCTCAAGGATGTTTTTAAACTCCTTTACCTTTATCAATTCCTTTTTTATGACCTTATTCACTGCCTCAATCTTCCCTATAGTCTGAGGGTGATGGGGAGAGGTATGGATGTGATAGATATCTAGGGCATCTAGGTGTCTTTCAAAGTGATTTATGCCCCTCCAGCCATGAAACACAAAGCCCCTATCTGAGACTATGGCCTCCATCTTGCCATAACGAGAAATGGCTTCATCTACTAGGCCTTCAATCTCCTCCATATTGCACTGTTCAATCAGCCTAAAACCCAACAAAAATCTGCTATAGTCATCCAAGAGCAAGACCAAATAGACCCTCTGTTTGTGGATATAGAATTCTGCTATGTCTATCTGAACCAACTCCAATGGGCGAGATGCCTCAAAGCGATTCCACTCTTTGTTTTCTCTTTTCTTTCTATTTATCTCATAGCCGGCGCCTTGTAATACTTCCCTAATAGTTCTGGTACTTATAGTAATCCCTCTTCTCCTCAATTGGTTTCTTATCTGGGATGGGCCACTGCCAGGGCTCTCCTCCTTTTCTGCTAGTATCTCTTTGACCTTCCAATCCTCTATAGTTTTATTACCTTTATTGTGACTTCCTGGCTTTCTTCCTAATGCCTGTTCACCACCCTCTGAGTATTTCTTCTTCCATGTGGAGATGGTAGTATAAGGAATACCCAGCCTTTTACTTACCTCCTTGATTCCTTCTTCTTCTGAAATCTTAAGTATCTCCAGCCTTTGCTCCTTTGTGTACTTCCTCTTTTTGCTCATAACACTTCCTCCCTTTCTCTTTATTTTTTAGGGAAAAAGTGTTACCCTTTTTCAGGCCAATTTTTACGGATTTATTGTATCAAAAACATGTAGGTG
>JAGGRR010000208.1 GCA_021159465.1 Methanophagales archaeon | reverse complement strand
ATAAAAAACCCCTTGACAAGGGAATATGTCGGTGGTGTCTTATAATTCTTGTAAAAAAAAGGGGTGGCCTGAGTTATAATTGTAAAGCCAACAAAAACTAAAAAGATAAAGGAGGCCACCCATGAAAAGGATACCAGTAAGTCAAAGAATGCGCAAGGAGTTAGAAAAGTTACTAAATGGGGTAAATAGCAGAAAATTTCTTCTAAGTGAATTGATCAAAAAAGCAGCGGCGATTATTCTTCAGGAATTATTAGAGCAGGAAGTAATTGAGTTTTTGGGTAGAGGGTATTACGAAAGACAAAAAGGAGATGATACGATAATTGCTCAATGACAGTTGGTGAAAGCTCCGGATTATGGGTAAAATAAACTAATAGTCTGGAGTAGATAGGTTATAGGTTGTGTGTTTCCATGAGGCTTAATTGACCTCGAGAAGGAGATTAATCAAGCCTATAACCGAACAGTCACCATAGGGCTTAAGTGACCCTGGATAGGAGGATGGTGTTCACCGACTTAAATTCTACTCTCAAGACTATAGGTAATATAAAAAAGAAAGGGGGTAGAAAATGAAGCGCTACATTGGGGTAGATTTACACAAGAACACCTTTACGGTTTGTTATTTAAGCAGAAAGGGTAAAGAGCTTAAAAGTTTTAAGGTTAGCAAAGAAGGGATAGAAGCTTTTAAGCAAACCCTTACCAGAGATGATGAAGTAGCCGTGGAATCCACAGGCAACACTGGCTATTTTGTGAGGGAGATAAAAGACCGGGTAGGAGGGGTTAAGATAATCAACCCCACTCAGTTTAAGATTATCTCACAGTCGGTAAAAAAGACCGATAAAAGGGATGCGAAAACAATCGCGAAATATTTAAGTAAAGGACTGATACCAGAAGTGAGAATGAAGAGTAAGAAAGAGGCACAATTAAGCAGTTTGATCGGCACAAGGGATAAGTTTGTTAAATTACGGACAGCACTGAAGAACAAAATCCACAACATACTTAACGCCAACGGTATTGTTACCAAAAGAGAGATATTCGCTTCAGAGAAGAATCTGGATAGGGTTTTAAAGTATGAACTTGATGAAGATTCATTATTTGAGCTAAGGATAATAATCAGGGAGCTGCGTAATCTCAACAAAGCCATAGAAGAGATAGATGAAGAATTAAAAGGACGGGGCAAAAAGCTAAAGGGGCATAAGAACTTAACAAATATAACCGGGATAGGGGACATTTCAGCGACAATTCTTCTCAATACCATCGGTGACATCAATGATTTTGGCGGAGACCATAAATTAGCCGCTTATATTGGTATTGTGCCGCGGGTACATATTTCTAACAAAACTACTCACTATGGCCGGATAACCAAAATGGGCAATAAGATTGCCCGGACAGCGTTGGTGCAATGTGCATTGATTGCTATACGCTACAACCCCTATTTACGCTCATTTTATTTAAAGCTCAAAGCCAAAAAAGGAAGCGGTAAAGCAATTATTGCTACTGCAAGAAAGCTTTTAACCATTATTTATCGGACGTTAAAGAACGATTGGGTGTTTGAAGATTTTAATAATTTTAAGCTGACATCAGCTAGTAAAGGTTACCATTTATCTCCAGCCTAATGGGGGCTTTCGATAAATGGTTTGGTATTTTGAGAGTAGAGTAGTTGTTGACAATTAACATAGGAGGAGATACATCATCTGTTTTAATCCCTATGAAGCAGAGAAAGATGGCCTGGATAGAG
>JAGGRR010000207.1 GCA_021159465.1 Methanophagales archaeon | reverse complement strand
ATAAAGAGAGAAGGTCTCACAGGAGGAATAGGGATAAGAAATGAAATACATGAAAGAATCGGGAGGGAATCGAGGTCGTGGGGAACGAGATGACGACCCGCTGAGTGGCGTTGCCAATCTGTTCGACGTGGCGATGGTGTTCGCGCTCGGAGTGATAGTGATGCTGCTGATGTATCTCAGCATACCTGAAGTGCTGACACAGACAGATATGACAATAGTGAAGAACCCGGGTCAGCCGAACATGGAAGTGATAGTTAAGAGCGGGGAGCGAATCGAGAAGCTGGATATGATGAATGAGACGCTGCAAACGGAAGTTGTGGGTGAAATAGGGCGGATATATAAAACGAAAAGCGGTGGAATGGTGTATGTACCGGCAGGCACAAGCACGACGAAGGGAGGTAAATGATGAGATAGCGTACAGTAACAAATACAGATAAATACAGATGAAATGAAACGAAATAGCGAGAGTGAGAATATGGCTAAGCGCGTTTTCTGCTCCTGGAGTGGTGGGAAGGATAGCTGTTTAGCATGTTACAGAGCAATGCTTGACGGCAGGTTTGAGGTCTCGCATCTCCTGAACTTCTTAGCTGAGGATGGTAAGCGTGAAAGAGCACACGGTACTCGCTCTTCTCTACTGAAACTTCAATCAGAAGCAATAGGGATACCAATGGTTCAGGTGAATGCATCATGGGCGGGCTATGAGCGTAAATTCAAGCAAGCGGTGAGCGAGTTAAAGCTCGAAGGTGTGCAAGGTGGCGTTTTTGGCGATATTGACCTGATTGAGCACCGCGAATGGGTGGAACGAATTTGTAGTGAGCTCAAAATAGAGCCTGTCATACCGCTCTGGGGGCGCGACCCCGGGGATATAGTGCAGGAGTTCATAGAAGAAGGCTTTGAAGCTATAGTAGTTGCGACGCGGATAAAAGAGGAATGGCTGGGCAGGAGATTTGACGAATCCTTCATCGAAGAGCTGAAGAATTACAATTTCAATCTGTGTGGCGAATCAGGCGAGTATCATACTTTCGTGCTTGACGGACCGATATTCAAGCGCAGGCTAAAAATAAATGCGAGTGAGCTGGAGAGAGTGCATGTGAACGGGATGTGGTTTCTGGACATAAAAAGCGGTGAACTGGTATGAACATCTACCATATAAGTTATACGGAGAAATTCGCTGGTGAGCGAATGGCGATGCTCTCTTTCAAGGGCTGCAACTTCCTCTGTATCGGCTGTATCCGTGAAAGAACCGAATACGACATCTATGCAGAAGAGAGGCGATACATTGATTGGAACTTTGAGAACATCCTGAAGGAACTGAAAGCGTTGAACCCGCACAGGGTCTATCTTGGCGGTTACGAACCCACACTCGACCCTGATTTAATAACGATAATCAAAAATATCGCGAAACTCGATGCTCACTTCCATATCCATATCGTATTAATGACAAACGGGAGCAGAATAGACGAGCGATACGCGATAGAATTGAAAGAAGCAGGCGTAAACGAAGTTATTGTGAGTGTAAAAGCTTTTGATAGAGATAAGCATCTTTATTACACCAGAAGTAGCAATGAAGCGGTATTGAACGCGATAAAGAATCTGGCAGCGCTAGAGGACGCTTATTTCAGGCTCCAGGTAGAGACGATTCTGTTGCCAGGAATAAATGAACCCGCGGACATAGAGGAACTGGCAATATTCATCTCGGAGATAAACCCTGCCATTTCTCTCTTCATCGAGCCATGGATACCAGTACTTGGCGTAGAATTTAAAGAGCCGAAGAAGCACGATTTGATTGATGCGGTATCGAGAGCGATGAAGCACCTGTATGTGGTCTCATATCACCCCCTGTATTCCGAGATAAAAAAGATACGGGAAACACCGGTAAAGGCGAAATTCATCGAAATCCTGCCACAGGAACTAAAGACTAAATAGCAATAGCCTTTGCCCATTCGATCACGTTCTGTATTATCTTCAACCCGGTAGGGAACGTCAGGATAGATTCTGGATGGAATTGCACACCCTCTATCGGCAGGCGCCTGTGGCGAACGCCCATGACTATATCTCCATTAGTAGTGGTAGTAGTGGCAGTAGTGGCTGTGACCTCCAAACTCGCTGGTATGACCTTACCAATTAGAGAGTGATACCTGCCACCCATAAACGGGTTTGGTATACCTCTGTATATCGTCTTACCGTCATGCTGAATTGGAGATTGCTTACCATGGCAGGGATAAGCTAAAAGACCCAGTTCACCACCAAAGAATTCTATTAGCGCTTGATGACCCAGACAGATACCAAATATGGGGTAACTCCTGTGGTATTGTTCAATCACCCTGAGCAGATTGCCCGCATTAGCCGGTATTGAAGGACCAGGTGATAGCACAATCAAGTCCGGGTCTATATCCTCTATTATGTCCACATCCAGTCGGTTTCGATATACAATCACCTCACAATTGAATCTCCGGAAATAATCCACGAGATTGAATGTGAAGGAATCATAGTTATCAACCATGAATATTCTGAGCGCCTTCTTCGTATTCGTCTCCATCTCCATCTCCATCTTCAATCCCTCCTGTATCCTCTATGATCTTGAAGAATGCTTTGCCCTTATTCATCGTCTCTCTCCACTCGTTCTCGGGCTGTGAATCATACAGTATCGTGGCACCAACACGGATCTCCGCAATGCCGTCCCTTATATATGCGGTCCTGATAATGATACCAAAATCAAGATTACCGGAGAAGGTGATGTAGCCGACGTTACCGCCATAATAACCCCTTCTTGTGTGCTCAAATCGCTCAATCAGGTTCATTGCTGCTATTTTTGGCGCACCGGTAAGAGTACCTGCATTTAATGACACGATGAAAGCATCAAAAGGCTCGAATTTGGCAGTATCCAGCATACCCTCTACATGCGCCACCGTATGCATCACAGCCGAGTATTTCTCCACGAACCGATAGTCCCGAACTTCCACGCCCGGTTTACAAACTCTTGCAATGTCATTCCGTGCTAAATCAATCAGCATATCAAGTTCAGATTTCTCTTTCAGGGAATTCAAGAGCTGCATCATCTTCTCATAGTCCTCTATCGGATTCTCACCCCTCTCAATAGTACCAGAAATAGGTCTCGTCTGAACCAGCCCGTGCTCCACACGGAGGAACATCTCAGGCGAGGCACCCACAAGGCACTCATCACCGAAATTGACGTAGAATAAATACGGTGAGGGATTTATAGTGCGGAATTTGCGGTATATCTCAATTGGCGCTTTGCTGACCTTAAAATATCGCGAATGTGAGAGCACAATCTCAAATATCTCACCCTTCCGCATCTCCTCCTTCGCTCTCTCCACCATCTCCTCATACTCTCGCTTCGTGAGCGGCTTACCTCTCCTGATACGCCACTGTTCCTCCGCTATTACTCCATCTACTTCCACTCCTCCATCAATATCCGCTTCCGCCGACCGCAACACGAAATATTCATCAGCCGGGACATCAAAATCATGGAAATCGTATAACATTATCTCTGCATGCTCTTTGAGATGGTTGAAACAAACGATGAAGTCAGGCATGAAGAGATTGAAGTCCGGTATCCCCACATCATCATGAAGGTCTGCTATATCCTCGAAGAGTCTGACGAAGTCGTAAGAGAAGACGCCATAGAGCCCTAAAAAACGGTCTTCAGACGCAAAGAAATCGAGAAAAGTCCTTATAACGTATGAAATATTCCGCTGCTTGAATCTCCTATCCTCCTCTACCAATCGGTTCTCACGCTCAACATAGCCCGTGATGGAGTCCTCACGCACTTTCAAACCGCTTGCGTAACTGAAATGTGAATCATCAAACAGTCTTAATATATTCTTACCCCGGTTATTTAGTGCTCTAATCTCAAATCTTTCATCTTTACCCTTCAGTTGTAGTGGCGGGTCAATCAGAATAAGACTCAATCGCCCATATATCGGCGCTACCTCCGCAGACTCCAACACGATTCCCCGGTTCTCTACCCTATCAAAGAAGGATTCAAACGAGCTGTAAGGGATATCTTTCGTTATCCGCCTGAATCGCTCACCACCTTTGCAGGTGATATATTCTTCATCTATCATTGCTGTACAATAATAATGCATATTGTACATATAAATACATTAACCCCCAAAAAATATCACCATTCAGCAAGCCTTTGTAGGCTTCTTTTATCTATGAAACCCAAAGAAATGGCAATATCAATCAAAACGACACCAGGAGAAGTGATTTTTGTCACAGGGGACAGAATCAATCTATGTATTTTATCTAAGGATATGGCTAAAACAAGTTTCATACCGAAATAATAGCCTCTGGACCTGGAATAAGCTCATTTATAGTCCTATAGTCCTTATCTTTTAAATCTTCACTCCTATACTTCTTTCTGAACCTATTAATATCCATCGTCAAATTGGTGGTATCTCTAATTATTATCGTTTTTACGCTCTTTCGCTTTCCACAAACGGCGTTTACGGTTATCAACACCATATCCACAAACTGATCGACTGTAAACCTGCTTAGAAGCCTGTAAAC
>JAGGRR010000206.1 GCA_021159465.1 Methanophagales archaeon | reverse complement strand
GTGAGCACGTTCGTGGTTGGCGCTGGCGCGTTAGCCATTGCCGCGGCTATTGGCATACCGACTGCAATCTTCTTAGCTGAATTCTCTCCTCGCTGGGTTCGTAACATTATAAAGCCGTGTGTGGAGATGCTGGTCGGGATTCCATCGGTAGTGCTTGGATTTTTCGGGTTAATGGTGCTTGTACCATTTATAAGAAACTCGTTTGGTGGTTATGGAGAGTGTATATTAGCAGGCTGGCTAATCCTGGCAATAATGACTCTGCCACATGTGATCAGCATATCTGAGGATTCTATCCGAGCAGTTCCAGCGGGATATAAGGAGGCATCGCTCGCTCTTGGTGCTACACAGTTACAAACCATCAGGAGAGTATTATTGCCAACTGCGCGTTCCGGGATTTTAGCATCTTTGATCTTGGGTATGGGAAATGCGGTAGGAGAGACAATGGCGGTTTTGATGGTCATTGGTAATCCGAACATACCCTGGATTCCTTCGTCCGTATTGGAGCCGGTACGCGTGCTTACATCCACGATTGTGCTCGAATATTCCTATACGGTGTGGGGTTCAATGCATCAGCATGCGCTGTTCGCCATCGGAGTTGTTCTGTTCGTGATAGTTGCAATTCTCAATTTAGTAACAACTGTTGCGATAAAGGGGCGATTTGGCGCCACCAGCATAATAAAAGGGGTGATTGGTAGGGGATAAGATGAAGGAGGAGTTAATAAAAATAAGTCTGTGCATGGTAGCTTTAATTTCCGTAGCAGTATTGTTCGGGGTAGTGGGATACATATTTTTGAAAGGTATCCAGGTCATAAGCCCCGATTTCTTGTTGAAATCGCCAAATTATGCAGCACTTGAGGAGGGGGGCATATTTCCACATATAATCGGATCATTATGTCTTCTCGCTGTTTGTCTGCTCTTTGCCGTTCCTCTTGGTATAGCATCGGGGATATATCTTGCTGAATACGCCACGGAGAATATAGTAACAAAAAGCGTCAGGTTCTTTGTGGAATGCTTAGCCGGGATACCATCAATAGTGATAGGCTTGTTCGGGCTTACATTCCTCGTTTATCATATCGGGTTCGGTCCTTCCATGTTATCGGGAGGGTTGGCTCTCGGATTCATGATCCTGCCATGGACGGTCAGAGCCTCAGAAGAAGCGATAAAAACGGTCCCCCGGTCTTACCGCGAAGCTTCTCTTGCTTTAGGCGCATCTAAATGGCAAACCATACGCAATGTGGTGCTGAAAAATGCCTATCCAGGTATAATAACCGGGATACTGCTGGGTGCCGGGAAGGCGATAGGAGAAGCTGCTGTTATACTTCTCACAACCGGAGGTCTTGTTACCTATATACCCCGGTCATTACTGGACGATGTTGGTGCTTTACCGGTTTATATTTATATGATACTGACAGTGGTTCCCGCCTCCAGGGATGTGGCGGAGTCATACGCATTTGGCGCTTCTCTCGTGTTAATCATGATGTTCTTAATGATAAGCGTGTTCGCTTTGTTACTTCGGAATAGATACGTCAGGTCAGGCGTATGAGCGTGATCAAAGGGGGTGAAAAGAATAAAAAAGTGGTGAGAGATGAGTAAGAGTAAGATAGAAACCAGGAATTTGAATGTCTATTACGATGGTGGAACCGTGCATGCGTTGAAAGAAGTGAGCATAAAGATAGAAGCGAATAGGATAACGGCATTGATAGGACCTTCAGGCTGCGGCAAGACGACTTTCTTGAGGGCGTTGAACAGGATGAACGAACTTAACGGTGTGAAGACGAAAGGTGAGGTTATCATAGACGGAGTTGATATATACAACGGAAAAGTGGACGTTATTGAGTTGAGGAAACGCGTAGGGATGGTATTTCAGCAGCCAAATCCGTTCCCGATGAGCATATATGATAATGTCGCTTACGGTCCACGGATACACGGAGTACGAAACAGAAGGCTGGATAGAATTGTGGAAGAGAGTTTGAAGAAAGCAGCGTTGTGGGAAGAAGTGAAAGACCGGCTGGAAGAGAACGCATTGAAGTTATCCGGAGGTCAGCAACAGAGGTTGTGTATAGCACGCGCATTAGCGGTGAATCCGGAAGTCATTCTCTTTGACGAGCCCTGTTCGGCACTTGACCCGGTATCAACCGCGAGGATAGAAGCTTTGCTGCGGAAATTGAACAAGGATTATACGATTGTGATAGTGACGCATAACATGCAGCAGGCAGCACGTGTATCAGATTTTACCGCTTTCTTCCTCATGGGCAAACTGATAGAGTTTGGTGAGACCACACAGATATTTGAGCGCCCGAAGGATAAGAGGACTGAAGATTATATTACCGGGAGGTTTGGGTGAGATGGCAGTAAGGAAAGAATACATAGAGGATTTGGAAAAGCTCAAGGACGAAGTGCAGAGGATGGGCGAACTGGCGAGGGAATCTGCGAAGAACGCCATTAAAGCGCTTGTACAGCGCGATACAGCGTTAGCATCGAGGATACTAAAAGAAAACGCAGTAATAGACGAGCTGGAATTTGATATAGAGAACAGATGTATGAGACTGCTCGCATTGCAACAGCCAATGGCTTCTGATTTGAGAACAATAGGGACGTGTATGAAGATAATCACAGATTTCGACAGGATAAGCGACTTAGCGGGTGACATTGCCGAGATTGTCCATAGGATAGGTGATGAACCATTTGCGAAACCGCTGATTGACGTACCGAGGATGTCGGAGATTGCACAGGGTATGATTTCTGATTGCCTCACGGCGTTTTCCACACGAGATATAGGAATATTAGAAGATTTCTCGGAACGAGATGATGTGATAGATGCGCTATTCGACCAGGTGAGGCGGGAATTGATGATGATAATGATAGAAAACCCGAGATGTATAGCAAACGCTTCGCATTTACTCTTCGTAGCACTGCATTTAGAGCGAATCGGTGACCATGCGTGCAACATTGCCTCCCGGATTATATACATGGTTACCGGTGAGCGGAGGAAGTTAGAGTGATGGTGAAAGTATAAAAATGGAAGCGAGAAAGGTGCAGATAACCGGGAAA
>JAGGRR010000205.1 GCA_021159465.1 Methanophagales archaeon | reverse complement strand
AGGTATTGAGAAATCACTTTCATAGCTGGGGAGAAACTATAGAATATTACAACTTAACTTTGCCATTTGGCCTTTTTCACACTAACAAAACTGCTATGGCATAATTTGCCATTTGCAGTTTTATGCCATTTTACCACCTCAGATTAAGGCTTTTATCCTCGTATCGCCGTATAAAATCACCGAAAATTGCCAGAATTTGCGGTGAAACATTGCTCAAAATGTGGAATCTAAAGCCTTTTGGCGGATAAACGACTGTAAGTGACAAATTTATCAGGAATTTTTTGAGTAACTTTGCATTTTTTACAGGAGTGTTTTCACTCAAAAGCAGTGTCAAATTTATCAGGAAATTTGCAAGGAAACATATGAAAAATATGCCAATAACAGACCATTTATTCCAGTGCCTTACTGGATGCAATTCAATCCCTTCCTTTAAGTTTCTGAAGAATTTCTCTGCTTTGTCCCTTTCTTTATACAATCTCAATACTTTCTCCGGCTCGTTATCGACAGAACTTTCTAGAATGAAAAATCCTTCAATTCCATTTATGTAAGGATTTTCTATGTCAAATAGTGTTTTCTGCAAGGATGGAACAAGCTCTATCCATCCTTTATCTGATGGAAATTTATCCCTTTTCCTTTTCTTCAATATTTTGTTACCTTTCTCTTTTTGCCTTTTGAATTTCCGTTCCTTTGCTTTTATTTGGTCTTCGTAAAGTTCAGGACAAAAGAAGATATAAAGCAATTCTTTTCCCTCCTTTTTCTTTATGCAATAATAATGCCTTCCATTTATCTCAAAATACTCCACCTGATCAAAATTGTTTTTGAAGAATTCTGTATATTTCTGATATGTCTTGATCTTCTTTGCCTTTAATGAAAGATAATGGTACCCAAGTTTTCTTATCTTCTCCTTATTTGCCTTTGTATCAGCTCCCGCATCAAATATAAGCAATGAATTCTCTGGAAGTACTTTTGATACAATTTTCAGCATTTCCCTCATATGCTTTTTATCCTGTACATTTCCTTTCTGAATGGTTAGTGCAGTAGGAATGCCATTTATTCCTGTGGAAATTCCAAAATTTATCTGCAATTTATCCGGCCTTTTATCCCTGGAATAACCGTATGATGCCAGTTCTGCTTTTTCCCCTTCTATATATGTAGATGAAAAGTCAATGATTTGATTGCTGTCAGCAAGTCCATTATCCCCTATAAATCGCTGGTATCTCTCCAAAACAACTGGAAAATATCTGCCAATTCTTTCTAACGTTCTATAAAGGGTTCTTTCCGAAGGTTTTCCTTTCATTCCCAATTGTTTCATAAGCTCTTCTGGATATGCATTGGGGATCTGACGAACAGAAACCGAATGAGTGAGTTTGTTGTATATGTGGAGTTTTACAATAGGAATAAAATTCTTGGCATTTCCTCCAAGATTTTTAAAAATTGTAGAAAAAAGACCGAATTCTTTTTCTACTTTTTCAATCATTACTATACCGCCTAATGGATATGTTTTGTTTGATTTCATAAAGGAGATATTGAAGTTCCTTCAATATCTCTTTCCATTAGGCATCAAAGTGGCGAAGTCAAGTTATAATATAAAAAAGAAAGAGAATGGAATTTCATATATTGAATATGATTACAGTCACCTCATCCTTAA
>JAGGRR010000204.1 GCA_021159465.1 Methanophagales archaeon | reverse complement strand
AACTTGCAGAGAGCTTATCATTTGCTAAGTCGTGGATCGAAAAGTTTATCCCATCGTGGATTTAGTTTTGTTGAGGACTATAGTGGCGTTCTTCTTATTGTTTGCCTGTTTATGCTACCGCGAAAGCATCGTTTATCGGTCATTCCTCCTTCGCTCTCGATATCCTCAGGCATCAACAATACCTCTGTTTCAATTCATGCCTGCGAGCGCGATCCCTCGCCCTTTGGTACCCGTCTATCGGAGATTTCACCTGCTATATTCTCCTGCATCAGTTGTTTCACCTCTTCCATATCCTCTGTCTGCCCAAGCACCCACATCAATTTCACCAGTGCCGTCTCTGGCAGCATGTCCTTACCTTCTATCACGCCCGCGCGCAGCAAATCCCTGCCGGTATCATAAACCCTGTCACAGACCGTGCCATACAAGCACTGTGAAGTCATTATAACCGGTATCCCATCCCTTATCACACGCTCCACATGTGGTATCCATTCAGCAGATACATGCCCCAGACCTGTCCCTTCCAGTACGATCCCTTTATAACCACGTGCCACGAAATAATCTATTATATCCGGATCCGCACCGGGATAGAACTTTATGAGGCTGCATTTAGTCTCAAGTTCCGCCATCAATTCCAAATCATTATCACCACGATGCGCATGCGGTGACAGGAACTCAACCCGTATCTGTAAGCCTGTTGTATCTCCTGCATTGTTATTGTAATAGACCTTCCCTATGGGTGCTGAATTCACCGATTGGAACGCGTCTCGAGCCGAGGTATGCATCTTCCTCACCTTTGTGCCCCTGTGAATATAGCAGAAATCGTCAGATGTAGTGCCATGCATCACGACAACCACCTCACCAAGGTCACTGCATGCTACCTTCGCTGCACAGATTGCATTCATTGCAGCATCACTGGATGGGCGGTCTGAACTCCGCTGTGAGCCCACCAAAACCACCGGTACAGGAGTCTGGAGCATAAATGAGAGCGCGGAAGCGGTATAACCCATCGTATCTGTGCCATGCGTGATGATTACACCATAGGCACCGTTCTTAATCTCATTGTATACCTCTGTGGCTAATTCCTTCCAGTATGTTGCACGCATATTCTCACTGAGTATGCTATAAACCACCCTGCCTTTGATAGTACCGATCTCACCCAATTCCGGTATCGCATCGAGAATATCCTGTGTAGAGAACTGAGGTGAGACCGCGCCAGTTCTATAATCCACTCTGGAAGCTATTGTACCACCAGTAGAGAGAATAGAGAGCTGTGGCAAATCTCCCCTTTCCCTGACTTTTATTCCCCCCTCCTGCACACTCTCCTCCTTCTTTTGTCCTTCACCGATAACCTCTATCTCTGCATCTTCCGTGCGTATCCCGATATTGTATCCATTATCGAGCTTGATAACCAGATTAGGGGTTGTTGATGGCATCACAATCCCCTCGTATGTGACTGATTCCTTCTTTATCCGCACACGCATCCCTTCTCTTAACTCCGTCATTGTCGTTATCTCTTTATTTGATAACAAGAATAAGAATAGGGGAATAAAATAAAAGATAAGATTCGATATACGATGGATACGATGGACACGATGGATATGGCAGAGCGAGGTATAAAGATAAAGAATCTGGAATCGAAGATAAGGGTATGCAAGCTTTGCGAATTGTGGAAGACAAGGACCAATCCTGTTATTGGTGAAGGCTCAATATCTACTGGAATAATGTTTATAGGAGAAGCACCGGGCTATTATGAGGATTTACAGGGTAGACCTTTTGTTGGCAAAGCCGGGCGGATTCTTGATGAATTACTGCGTTCAGTTGCACTGGAAAGAGCAGATGTGTATATAACCAATGTATTGAAATGCCGACCGCCAGGTAACAGGAATCCAAAACCTGAGGAGATCGTAGCTTGTGCACCCTATCTCGATTCTCAGCTTGCGATTATAGAACCTGAAGTAATCGTTACACTTGGTAGTTTCTCATTGAGCTATATCTTCCACAAATTCGGTTTGAAGCCCGATAAGATAAGCAAGATACATGGCAGGGTCTTTACTGTTAGCACCATATCAGGCGTCAAGAGGATAATATCACTCTATCACCCTGCGGTAGCCACTTACAATCCAGGTATGAAAGAGGTACTGAAGGAAGATT
This sequence comes from Methanophagales archaeon, assembly GCA_021159465.1. NCBI lineage: Archaea > Methanobacteriati > Methanobacteriota > Methanomicrobia > Candidatus Methanophagales > Candidatus Methanophagales archaeon. The sequence goes on along the minus strand of JAGGRR010000204.1, from coordinate 24,840 downwards.
TTAAACAGCTTGCTGATTGTTTATGATTCGCATTGCTATCCGTTTCACACCGATAACTGATGGCGCACTATCTGGTAAATCTATGATGGGCTTACCACTGAAATCGTATTCCTCTACCAGTCTATCAAAAGGTATTATATCTTCTATCTCTATTCCATACTTCTCCGCTTCAGCCCTTACACGCCCTTCTGCACCAGCAGGTATCTTATTCGCAATTGTAAATATCCGCTGCACGTCTACATCTATCTCGGCTGCAATCTCCTTCAGCCGCAGTGCCGTCTTTATACTCTTCAATGTGGTGTCCAGTACGGCAATCATGACATCAACATCCCTGGTCGTTCGTCGACTGAGGTGCTCCAGACCCGCTTCGCAGTCTATCACTGTGTAGTCGTAGTTCCTCGCCAGTGTATCTATAACCATGCGCAATATATGATTCACAGGGCAGTAGCAACCCGGTCCCTCCGGACGACCCATAACCAGCAGGTCAAAATACTCCTCCTCCTCTATTATCTCCGCTATTTTACCCTCAAACTCCGCCCTGAGGTCCAGCGCAACATCCTGCTGCTTCTCCTCCAGTAACTCCTCCCTTATATCCCCCACACTCTTATTGTATGATATCCCAAGCGCATCTGGTAAGTTAGAATCAGCATCGGCATCCACCGCCAGTATACATATATCATCCCCATCCCCGTCCGCCGATTCTTTTAGTTCTCTTATCAATAGAGCCGAAATAGCGGTCTTACCCGTGCCGCCCTTACCTGCTACTGCTATTACTCCCCCTCTTTTCATCCCATTACAAGCCTATTTACCCTTATGTCTGGACTTCAATCTGAGGTCCTTCGAGTGGCATTTCCTGCATCTCGTAGCCTTGAGTGCATTCCTCGCATTACAATCCATACATATCTTCACGCGGAATAATCTCGCTTCCGCCTCCGGAAACCTTGCCATTATCGCTGCCTACCCTCCTTCATGTTTATAGCTTCCTTAGATTTTATAAATAATATGCTTCTATAATTATTTAAATTTCAGGAACGAAGATGGAAGACCCGGACCCGAATGGAATATCGGATAGGGATAGGGCATTATTTGAGGCTGGTATCAAGTTGGGTGCGCTTTATCATCAGTTCACGGGCACGCCAGTGAGCATGGAAACGGCGAGCAAGCTGGAAGCCGCAATGGAGAAGAGTATCGCACTCCAGCCGTGGGTGAATCTCGTGAGGGTGAGGATAGACCGGGAGAAGCTGCGCGTAAATGAGAATCAATTCAGATATTGTGAGTTAAGTGGCGAGATGCTGGATGTGGAACTCGTAGTAATATACGAGAATGTGGAAGTGCATGCAAGGATAGGATACGATGAGGGGATGAAATACCCTCTAATGCGCATTGAGAAAGTATCAACGATATAGGTTATAGGTATAAATGCTTGAATGGGTAGGTGATAACCCGAAAAAAATCCTCTACCAGCTCTAATGCCTCTGGCAGTATCACGAATACAGCATAAGCAATGATAACAAGGGAAATGAAGACCCCTATCCGCGCGATCACGCCATGTGCCACATAAAAGCTATGAGCTGGTTCGCCAAACATCTCCCCAAAGTACGCCTCACACACAAAAATATTCCTGATGAGGTTCAATCCGTAAATAACAGGTACAGAGACCAGGAAAGCTTTTATCGCCCTCTTCAATGGTGCGTCCACACCAAATGCCAGTCCGGTGAATAGTACCATACTCTGTATCGCAGTACAGGCGAGGATGATCTCTATGGGCTTGTACAATTCGTGGAATGCGCTATTGGAGGTGTAAATATAGGAAGGAGGTACCAGATAGACATTGCAATCAAATTGGTTAATCGTCAAAGTTGTTAGCTTGGCAGTGAGGAAAATGAGGGCATTACCAATGGCGGGGATCTCAGCGAATGGGAAATAAAGAACCGCACTTATAAATGCTATCTTCGTCACAGTGAAGAGTATATCCCTTATCCTACGGTTTTTATAAATGGTCATCTTCCCGCTCCCGGACTTTGAACCTGCAATTGCAATATACCCTCTACCCGCGCCTGGTTCGTCGGTTGCCAGCAGCCATTCATTCTCTCTTATCCGCCTGACACTACCGGGTGCGGGTGCAGGAAGGCGATTAGCCCTGAATTTGCTCTTCAGTTCCTCCGATATTACGCCTCTATCCAGATCAGCCCCTATTCTCGTATCTGTAGCTGTACTGAACAGCGGTATAATATCCTCTCCCTTTGTTATTAACAGGAGAAGGGCGAGAGTAACCGCGAATATCAGAAATACAAACGCCATGGAAGCATCAAAGTACTCACCACGGGCAAAAAGTCCTGCGGCATCGAAATAGCAGTAACCAGCGAAGAAAAGCCAGCCAAAAGCGGCAGAGAAGCATGATAAAGTCTCTCTACGCTGCCGTGATACCAATGCAAGTAGAAATAGAGCTATTGCAATAAATGGTAGTGTGGATTTAAGTACGAGCATTTCCCTATACTTATTCTTATTGGGATATGTGTATGTGTATGAGTATGATAAGATAGATGATGGTGAATTCTATGCCGCCAACAGTTCAGCTCCTTTATCCACAACGATTCGAGTAGGAGAAGAGATTTTATAACTCGCTCTTTTTAAAGCCTCCTTCGCCAGCTCGAAATTTTGCTCCTCTACCCATACACTCATCACTCGCTGTCCCGCTTTCACTCGTGCTGCAGTCCCTATCGCTTTACCAAATGCATGCCGCATCCCACTTGATACACGGTCGGCACCCGCGCCAGAAGCAATTTTGTTCTCTCTCAGCACATGATGTGGGTATACTCTGATCTTCAGGTAGAAATTATTCCTGCCCACATTCTTCACAAGATATCTGTTAGCAAAGACTCGTGCCGCCTCCAGTGCATTATGCCTTATCTGCACTGCTTCTCTTGTCACTAAGGACAGGGAGACAGGGAAATCCCGCCTTGGATTGCCCATGTCAAATATCGTTATCTTACTCCCTGGTACTCCTCCCATATATTCCCTTCGCACATACGCCGGTCCTGATACCCGCGTGTAAGCGCGACCTGGTTTTAGTCCCATTTTTCCTTACCTTACTATATTGGATAGCATTATATATTCATTATTATAAACATTTGTGGAAGAAATGGATAAGGAAAGAGAAGCGGGAGGAAGAGTTGAAGATTTCTTTTAAATCTTTTAAAAAGGGTAGCTCTATTTATTTCGCCTCCATTAGCAGAAACGGAACGTATCCGGCTTCATGCCCTCAGCACTCTGTCAAAATCCCCCTTCAGGAAACTTCAGATACGTTCAGAATGGGGTGCGCCCCAATGAAAGTGGGAGGTACTCATGTATTAAGAAATCCTACTATTTATAACTTTTTGTAAGAAATAAACTGCATTCAATGTATATCAAGAAGTATTGAGCATACAGCCTTGAAAAAGATATTTATCGCTTATCGCCTGAACAGCGTGATTTGGGAAATAGAAATAAAAAAAATTAGACATGAAATACTGCCAGAAAAACTTGAAGCTATATAACGATTCATGGATCGGAACCCGATCTGTGAGGGGGAGTGAAAGGAGAATTTTTGGGACTTCCCACTCATAGTAAATCAATTGACGCTATTGAATTTAGCAGCGAGGTCCATTGCGTTCCTCACACAGGCATCCATATTGAGATATCGGAATTCTGCGAACCTGCCAACGGTATATATCCCCGCTCTATTGAGAAAAGTCCTTATCTGGTACATATTCCGTTCATAATCGAGATCGCATATCACATACGCCGGGTTCGTTCGTTTCACTCTCGCAAAACACACGCTATCCTTTTCTATAATACCTCTGCGGTGGAGGTCTCTTATTGTGCGCATTATAAGCTCTTTATCCATCATCGCATCAATGGCATCACCGCTATTATAAGTTATTTCCGCAATAACTGAACTCTTTCCCGGTGGTGCCACTTCTTTACTGTAATTGGATGGGAATGCCACTCTGTGTGGAAGACAATCGCTATCAGGTATATACAGCCATGAGAGGTCATTCAAATGCTCAACATCCAGACCTAACATAACAGTGATGAGTGAGTTGTACTTCAATCTGCGAACAGCGTCATAGACATGAGCGGGTATATGCATATGTGCATGCTTCAATGCGCGAAAGAGCGAGAATAGTGGTTGTGTGGCTATAATCGTATCATACTCACGCCTCTCTTCTCCATTGGACACAATCCATTTATTATTCTCACGTGATAGAGATCTCACTTCAAAGCCTTTCAGTATTTTTCCACTGCATTTGCGCTCCATAGACCTTATCAGGGCATTAATGCCTCCCGCCTTAGGATAATAGAAGTTCAACTGATGCTTGTATCCCTCTGTGGGGATACCAAGTGCAGATTTTAGAACATCCCATATCGGCGGTCTTGGCACTCGCCCATCCACCCATGAAGTGCTCATCGCTGCTATATTATACTTCCAGATCTTCTCATTGTACGGTATCAGATATCTCTCTGCAATCCCCCGCCCAAACATATTATACAGCCATTCTTTAAAGTTCTCAGCCCGACTCTGACTCTTCCTATGGATAAACGAAGCAGTGATGAAGGTTGTGAGACAATCGAGCTTATCATATAACGGCAGCTCGGAGAGACCATTCTCAAACGGGTACTTCACATAATTGCCTTCATACAGGATCTTTGTATTCCTGCGGCATCGCACGACGTTAGTGCCGAGTTGCCCAAGCAAGAAGTTCAGAACCTCTTTATCCCTTGAGAATATGATATGCGAGCCCGAATAGTCAAAAGTGAAGCCGTCCTCGCTTAGTGAGCGGCATAATCCGCCACACTCATTGCTCTTCTCCAGCAATTCGCAATCCTCTATGAGATTCCCGAGTGTCAATCCGGTTAGACCTGCACCTATGATCCCGGTTGTCATGTCATAACTTGACCTTGACCCTGAACATTCGTTCGAAATTGGCATCTATCGCATTCTCGACACTTTGGAAATCGCTCTTCTTCTGCCGCGCTATCTCTTCATAAACCACCTTAACCTGCTGTGGCACATTCCTTTTCTGCTCATCTGGCGATAGATAGGGCGCATCAGTCTCAGCGTGCAGCGATGAGAGCGGTATTCTCTTCGCTACCTTCTTCATCGTCTTGCTCTTCGATATTGATGCAGGCAGAGAGATGTGATAGCCCTCATTCTCATTGCAGATCTCCGCTGCGAGTTGCGGTTTACCGGTAAAGCAGTGGAATACCGCTTTCCTTATATCTGCATCGGAGATGAACTTCAACCCCTCCTCTATCGCACCCTCACCACGTAGATGGAGTACAACAGGCAGATCAAGCTCCTTCGCCAGTTCAAGTAGCTCTTTAAATACATTTTTCGTCCTCTTTATCTTTAAAGGGTCCCGAATCCAGTGATAATCCAGTCCTATCTCGCCAATCCCCACTATTCTTGCTCTGTTATCGCTTATAAACTCCTCATAATCGCTTATCTCATGGTCCGTCTTCTCCACTACATGTATTGGATGCAGTCCGAGAGAGACGAATATAAAATCGGAGTACGATTCCGCAAGCTCTAAAGCCTTCCTCGCATCCTCTGGCTCTACTCCACTCGTCACTACTCGCTTCAATATCGCTCGTGCATCCTCTATCACATCTGCTCTATCTGCCTCATATTCCTTGAATGTCAAATGACAGTGTATATCTATGATTTTAACCACCCACCTACCTCTGCTCTGTTATTCTTTTATTTTATGCTTATTATAAATAAAGATAAAGGTAAAGAGATGGAGAGAGGGTATATAAAGGAGTTATTCAGTTCTTTCCAGGGCGAAGGACCCTATACAGGCAGGAGGCAGATATTCATTCGTTTCGCAGGCTGTCCTCTCTCTTGTTTCTATTGTGATACCGCCTATGCGAGAACTCCGGAGCCCGCTCATTGCTCATTCATCAATAAAAATCAAAATCGAGCAGTGGCGCTGATTGAGAATCCAATGAGTTCACATTCGGTTCTCGAGCTCGTTAATGAACTACGTACACCTGATGTACACAGCATCTGCTACACAGGTGGTGAGCCTCTTCTTAGTGCTGCGTTCGTGAACGAGATAGCAAAGGAGGCACGAGATATGGATTACATGAATTTCATCGAGACCTGTGGATACTCAGCTACATCGTTCAAATCAATAGTCAGGAACTTCAATTTCGCTTCCATAGACATCAAATTGAGGAGTCACAGAGCGGTGGAAGATGCGAATTACAACCGATTGTACAGCAATGAACTTGATAGTGTGCGAATATCTGTTGATAGTGGACTCGAGACGATAGTGAAAGTGGTAGTAACGAGAGGCACATCGGTGAATGAAATAGAAAAGGTATGCAGAGACCTCTCAGATTTAAAAATAAAGTTCGTATTACAGCCCGTTACCGGCGCATATATCAAGCCAGATGTAGAAAAACTCTTCGCTCTTTCTGAATTAGCTGGCTCGTTCCTCGGTGATGTCATGGTCATACCCCAGGTGCATAAATGCATGAGGATACTGTGAATGTAAATGAAAATGTAAATGAAATATTTTACCAGAAATTACACATACAATATGATTGATATGAGCATGAATAGAGAGGAGTTGGAGCATCTACTGGCGGAGAAGAAGCGTAAAGACCTATCTTATAACCGCATTCTGAGTTCCATGTGCACATATCCACATGAGGTGGCAGTGTATGCGCATAAGCTCTTTATAGAGTCGAATTTAGGTGATTCCGGGTTATTTCAGGGCACAAAGGAGATGGAGGATGAAGTAATCCGGATGATAGGGGCACTGTTGGGCAACGAGAATGCTTATGGGTATATAACCACAGGGGGCACGGAATCGAATATACAGGCAATAAGGGCGGTGAGGAACAGGAAGAGGAAGGATGGACTCAGGGTCAGGGATATGAACATAATTGTACCGGAGGCAGCTCATTTCTCGTTTGATAAAATCGCTGATATATTGGGTATAGAGGTGCGGAGAGCGGGTTTGGACACGCAATTGCGGGTGAACCCTAATTCTGTAGAGGAATTCATGGATGATGGTACGATATGCCTGGTCGGAATCGCAGGAACGACCGAATTTGGGCAGGTGGACCCTATAAAGGAGCTTGCTGAGATAGCGAAGGAGAAGAAAGTATTCCTGCATGTTGATGCCGCCTTTGGTGGCTTTGTGATTCCTTTTTTGCATGATAGAGCACGGTATGAGTTCGATTTCTCGCTTGAGGGCGTGTCTTCCATATCAATAGACCCGCACAAGATGGGGATGAGCACGATACCTGCTGGTTGTCTTCTCTTCCGTGAAGAATCTTATTTAGAGGAGCTGGCAGTACCTACGCCTTATCTCACCACTAAAAAGCAGTATTCGCTGACAGGAACGAGGAGTGGCGCATCAGCAGCAGCTACCTTCGCTGTGCTCAAATATCTCGGTAGCGAAGGCATGAAGTCGATTGTGGATGAGTGCATGAGGCTAACGAGGTTTTTAGTAGATGGTGCGAGGGAAATGGGTATTGAGCCTGTGATAGAGCCGGTTATGAATGTTGTAACATTACAATTAGGCGATGCGGATAGAATAGCGAGTGCGTTAAGAGCTAAAGGTTGGGAGGTCTCTACCACACGCAGCCCGAAGTCGCTTCGATTGGTGATTATGCCGCATGTTACCGAGGATATGTTAAGACGGTTCATGGAGGACCTGAGTGAAGTCGTAAACTGATTATTTGTATTGTCCGCTGCTATTTTTCTTTTTTCTTTTTCTTTATTCATTGGCTTCCATAGCGAGCCATCTCCATGTATTCCATTTAAGCATACATGCCGCATTTCTCAAACCATCTAACGCGATTTTCTTCTTCCTCGTCACATCACCTCTTTAAAAACCCCGTCCTTGATACACTCGATTACCTATAAAGTTGGGTGCATCCAAGGGAGCCATTGGTTGAATTTAAGCTAATATTTAGGTAATATTATTACTCCTACGATCTTCTTATCATAAGGGAGTATATTCTTAACACATCTGTATTTAGCACTTTATTCAAATCTTCTAAGAGTAATGCATCAGAGCTTGAACCTAAATAATCAAGTAATGCTTTTGCATCGTCCCGGTATTCGCTTTTTTCAGTGATCTCCCGTTGAAAATCTTCTTCAATAGATGACCAAGCCTTTATAAAGTTATCTCGAAGAGTTTCATTCTCATCTTTTTTCAATTCCTCAAGGTAATTTTCAATCGCATTTTCCAAAATCCTATATAGTTCGAAAACATTGATACATATCATAATTGTATCATTAACTTTTTTAATGCGCGATGGGATGTTCCGATCTTCAACATAGAACTGAAATCGAATATAGTTATTCCCATATTTGAAAGGTTTTGTAGAAAATGTATGAACAAGACCATTTCTTATCCCATCCCAGAGGAGCGATGGAATCGCCTTGTACTTCTCTGGAAAGTATTTTTCGATGAATTTTTTAGCGTTTTCTTTGGCATTATAACCTTCTCTTGATGTAAATTTAGTCTCTCCAACATACAATCTGGATACAAACTCAAGAGCAGTACAGATAAGAATAGGAACTGATAAGTTTCCACCGCCACGAGGGCGTGGTTTAAAAGCAAATCTCTCTTTATTGTCTGTATAGTTTTCGATGCCGTCCAGAAAGGTTCTAATATCGCCTAACAGACAATCGGTAATCCACTTGACACGAGGGCGATCTTCAAAACTCTTATCTTCAAAAATATACTTGTATTTTTCTTCTTTTGTCATTTTTTCTGGGTCTTCCATTTTTTTCTTTTATTTCTATCTTATCTCCTTCTTCTTAGCATGAAATAAGCCACTGCTAATAATCCACCAATTGCAAAGATTGCTTCAAGTACCGGTGCTGGTGGAGCAGGTGCAGGTGCAGGTGTGAGCGTAGGCGTTGGGCTTGGCGTTGGTGTTACTATTGGCGTAGGTATAGGACTGGCAGTTGGAGTTGGAGACGGAGAAGGTGTAGATGCTGGAGAGGGACTTGGGCTTGTTGTATGGACTGGAGCCCTTGTAAACCTAATTACATGAGTTTTCCCAGTAATCGCTAATCCTTTGACTGTCCTTTTGTCAGAGCTGGTTGAATTCCCTTTCAAATCTTCTACTGAGCTAATTATACATCCTACAGGAACAGTAAAGGGTACAGCATCATTATCATCTAGGCCTACCCTGCTATAAACGTGCTCATTCTTATCTTCAAGATTCCACTTCGTCATATCATGTCATATAAGTGCATATAATTGTAATATCTTCCTTTATCTGCTCATAACCTCTCTCCCTTCCAGCATCACAATCAACATCTATTATATTGCCCCTGACGCCGTCAATGAAAGTATTTTCAGTCTCCCTTCTTTCCTTTTCAGGTTTCTCGATCTCCTCTCTCATGTATCTTTCGAGTTCATCAAACTGACAATGTCCATCAGGTTTCCAAGGTGCGCGGGACATGACCCAGCATCTTCTCCCGTCCAGTGGTATACATGAGTAGACTGAACCTCTTCCATATTTAGCATAAATATTTAGCATAACGATCTCTTCGGTATACGTATAAGATGCACTCACATATAAAAGCTGTCGCTAAAACCAAAATCATTCCAGTTTCTTATTCATTTTTCTTATTTCTTAACTTACTATTTACTTTTAGGGGTGCATCCCCTACAATATGCACATGCACATATCATAATCATATATAGAAATATAGAATAAGAGAATAAGTATAAGGGAGTATAGAACAGAAAATGGAGATAAAAGAAGGAGACCTCCTGAGTATTGATGAGGTGATAAAACTGGAACTCGCAGAAAGGTTGAAAGTTGCAATATATGGCAATGAGGAGGAGGAGATACCCTCTTATGACACGATGGCAGAGCGGGACCTTGAAGCAATTACAGCCGCCGATGGCGGTATCGTAAGATATAGAGTCAAATCATTCGATGAAGCAGAGCGGAAATTATCGCTGATACGGGAGATAACATGGAAGTGAAATAAAGAAATATTAATTCATACATCCTTATACCCTCTCGCACCATTCCGAAGCCTCTTCAGAAACTCCTCCAATAGCTCCAATGATACTATCGTCACCTCGCATTTCATGCCTTCGCTTTCATACAAGAAGTCGCCGAACCTGTCATACGCTTCCATAGTCTTACGGATAGCTTCCTCCTGCTCACTCTCACTCACGCTCTTGCTCTTGTCCATGGTGCCTATCTCCCCTCTCAATTCCTGCTCGAGCTTACCCAGTTCTGCTGATATCTTCTTCCCCATCGGGCAATCACGGATAGAAGGGAAAGGATAAGCGAATTCAAATGGGAATACGCGACATACAAGCGGTCTCTTATCGTAAATCACGCATTCATTACCCTCCAAATATGGACACGGCGTCTTCAAGCAGTTCTCTATTGCATTATCATCCAGTTTATCCAGGAAAGTTTCACCCTCATCCTTATATAATCGTTCTATATCATCCCACCCCAAACTGATGGGCAGTGTCCTGCAGCACTCGCCACACCTCTCGCACTTGAAATACCCCAGGATCTCCTCTGCCAATCTTATATATCGCTCCCGTTGCCGTTGCATCTCAACAGCTTTTTATTATATACAAGTTTTTACGGTCTTAAAAATCTTTTCTGCTGATATAATCGTTAACGTTTACTTCAAACTCCTGTATATCCCCTCTAACACCTCTATATCCGTGGGATACTCGCTATTAACTATCTTATCTAACTTCAGGGGCAGACCATCCATTCGGTATGCTATTCCTTCTGCTTCTACACCTGTAATCGCAGTAGGCAGCACAACAGAAGCTAAAGAAGTTGTTGGAGTCTCAAAAGGGTCTATTACAATAAGTGGTATCTCAGCCAATCTCTTAACCTTATCTCCCGGGAATGACGCAACAGGGTCTGCACCAACAATTAAAGCCGCATCCACATCTTCTATTACATCCATAACCGTCGTCTTACCGGGCTCAAATATATTCTCGCGGGAGAAGTCCAGACCAAAAGGGTAGCCCGTCTCACGCATCAGAAGCTGTACCGCACCCATTACATTATAATGCCCCTTCATCGGGAACAATACGTACTTAGCACCTTCTTTATTCAGTGCATCAACGAGAGCGAGGATTGCCTCCAGAGTATAGCCCGCATTCTCACTCGCAAGGACGCCGAGTCCAACGAAGATAACACCGTATAAAGCCCTCTTCAGTTTATCCTCTATCTCCTTCAGCGTATCTATCCCTATTTCTACATCTATATCCTCTTCCCAACGCTCCACCCGCTCTCCTGATATCAATCGGGTTATAATATCCGCTATCCTTACGTCATCACCCGGCTTCACCTGCAATAGCCATCGCTTCTTCACTTCACTCTCCACAACATCAATCACAATTATATCACGGTCCGTCACGCCCTTCATCGCGTAACGACCCGTTGGATATACAGAATACCGCGAGAGATGCCGTGGATGCGATATGAAGGGATTGGAACCCCAATAAACAATCACATTCGCTTTCTCTCTTATCTCATCCAGCAATGCATAGTAAAATGGATACTTTTTCAACCTTGCATATAGCAGATTATGACAGATGGATTCCGAGATATCAAGCACTCCTCTCCTACGCTTCGCTATCTCCAATGCCACACGCTGAGCTTCATAACTGCTGTTACTCAGCCCATAGATAAGCGGTTTATTCGCACCATTCAGTATCTCCGCCGCCTTTGAGATTGCTTCTTTATAGCCACCATCCCTGCCTTCCACCCGCGGATACTTCAAGCGCGGACGCCTGTATGAGTAGAATTTCTCTACACCAAACCTGCAAGCGTTTCTTATCTCCTCTATCTCGTTATTTTTTAAAGAGATGACTATATCATCGCACAGGCAAGCACAGAACGGACAAACTGCCGCGTTGATTATCTTCGTAGCTCCTGCCATCACTCTATTCCCATTTCCCCTCGCCATCTCGCTCGCAGTTCCGCCAGTGGCTCTTCTATCAGCTTCTTACCGCTGTCTTCTATTATAACCACATCCTCATCCTTCGTTTCTCCTATATTCACTACCAGAACACCACGATTCTGCATCAGCATCTCGAACCTCTCACGGTCATCATGCCAGACCTCCACAATCCATCTCGTATTCGATTCCGAGAAGAGTTTATAATCGCTTCTCAGTCCACGTCCGCGTCCGGATCCGGGATTCATATTCACACCACCAATCTCGATCTCAGCGCCAAGGTCACCGCCCATGAGCATCTCGCATACTGCAATTGCGAGTCCACCCTCGGAGATGTCATGGCAACTCGCTATCATCCCTGCGGTCATCGCTTCTCTTAATGCAGCCATGCGTGTCTTCAACACTGTCGGGTCTGTTCTTGGTACTATACCTGCCCTAACGCCCCTTAATCTGTAATACTCGCTACCTCCAAGCTCTCTTTTTGTATCCCCCACCACATATAGCAAATTCGATGCCTCTTTCGCATCCGCTGTGACGCATTCTCTTATATCATCACACACGCCAATGCCGAGAACCACGGGTGTGGGTGGTATAGACTCTCCAAGTACTGATGATTCATTATAAAAACTCACATTACCACTAACGAACGGTATACCAAGGGAAGAAGCCATATAGCCAAGTCCACGGCAGCATTCATAGAACTCACCCATGCGCGGTGGCTTCTCGGGATTGCCAAAGTTGAGACAGTCGGCAAACGAATGCGGAACGGCACCTACCGCGGTCAAATTCCTGCATACTTCATCTATCGCACTCGCTGCACCCCAGAACGGATTCAGTTCACAATACGATGGAGTCACATCTGCCGTGATGGCAATCCCTCTATAAGAGGACTCTAACGGCTTTAGTACCACAGCGTCACCATGCGTCTCCTTCCCTATTAGCCCCTGCAGCGGCTTCAATACAGTAGCAGCTCTTACTTCGTGGTCATATCGCCTTATGACCGCCTCCTTTGACCTTATATTCGGTGATGCCAGTAGCATCTTCAGTATATTACCGTAAGAGCCTGAGTCGGGCTCTTGTAGTTCACCATCAGCAAATTCCACAGTTGATATCTCTCTTGGACGCTCATAAACAGGTGTATCGAGTATAAAATTAATATCAAGATCGAATACAAGCTCATCATGGTAGAATAACCTTATTCGCCCTCCACTAACTGCTTTACCAATATCCGTGGCATCTACATCCCATTTGTCAAATATATCACGCAGCGAGCTCACATCGTCAGGCATAACCGCGAGCAGGAACCGCTCCTGGGATTCAGAAATCCATATCTCCCAGGCTTGCAGTCCCGATTCCTTTAACTTCACACGTTCCAGGTGTATCTCCGCGCCACAGCCACCGCTATGGCACATCTCGCTCACTGCGCATGAGAGCCCACCACCACCAAGGTCTTTCATACCCCTTATCAGACCCCGCTTATTGCATTCGAGTATTGCATGCATCAACGGCTCTTTCGTTATCGGGTCTCCAAGCTGGACGGCACTACGGAATTCTTCGGCGCCTAATTCACCGGAGGCGAAGGTGACACCATGTATACCATCCCGTCCTGTCCTTCCACCTACGAGCAAAAGAACCTCACCCGGCTTCGCCATGCTCCGCCTCAATTCTCGCTTCTTCATCAGCCCCACGCAGCCCACATTCACCACGCAATTGCCCGCATAGCCGTTATGGAAATAAATCATGCCCGCACAGGTAGGAATACCTATACGGTTGCCATAATCGCTTATCCCTGAGACAACGCCGTTGAACAGGAATCGCGGATGCTTCACCTTCACATCTGCCGGGAGTTGCTTTATATCCGGTGGTGCAAAGAATATAGAGTCAATTAACGCCACCGGCTGCGCACCCATGCATACTACATCTCTAACGATACCACCTATACCCGTAGCAGCGCCACCGTATGGTTCTATTGCTGATGGATGGTTATGGCTCTCAAATGCTACAACATACGCATGCTCATCATCAAACTCCACAACTCCTGCGTCTTCTTCTATCACATCTATGCACTGTGGCGCTTCTATACTGCTCCTGAAGATGAACTCCTTCAGGATTCTCTTCGAACTCTTGTAGCTGCAATGCTCTGACCATGCCTGCGCTATACTCTGCAGTTCCACATCCGTAGGCTCTCTATTACGCGCAATGAAATAGCTCCTTATCTTCTTCATCTCTTCTAAATTGAGTGCAAGCCCCATAATCTCACTTATACGCAGCAGTTCCTCTTCGTTCGCTCCCCTTAACCCTACTTTATTCGCCATATTTATAATGGAACTGGAACCCATATTCCGCACTTTAATATCTTAAAAAATAAATACTGAGAAATTAACAGAAGTAATAGGAAAGATAGTAGGAATAAATCATAGATCATATAAAAACAAGCCGAGTTTTATTATAAGTTATAACCATCCTAATTACTTCTTCTATGATTTGGAAAAGGATGATTTACAAAAACGGATCGTGTCCCTCTTTCATCGACTTGAAAGAGAAGATGTAAATGTAAACAGAGTATGCTATACAAATTTTATAATGCCCCTTGAACAACATAGAATGTACATGTATGCTTGGCAAACGGATCGAAAAATAAGAGAGCTTGCGCTAAATAGGCCCGTCGCACCCTGCATATTCCTGATATTCACCTGCTATGGGGGTGGTTTAAACTTGAACAACTCGTCTAATCTCCAGATATGGTCTGTGAGGTTAGCAGCCATTGTGGGTGTTCTATCAAACTTTAAAAAAGTTTAATCAAAATGCTACGCAATCCAACGCCGTCCACCATCCGCAATTTCGATTTTTAGTGCATCGTGGAGTTTCAGGTCTGACGGGGGCACTTTCTTTGGATTGGGTGGTCTTCCCCGTCCCTTGTATTCTGGCTGCTCTTCAACGCCGTAGACCTCGACCAGTGCGTTTTTGTATGCGTCCCAGTCGTCACTGGTAAAAATCGGGAGTTCCGTGCTCTTATCTCGCATATTTTCCGTATCCGAGAGCAATTCAATCACAGAAAGTCTTCTTGCATGTCTTGCATCTGAGTAGTGCAGTATTCTGCTTGCCATAGCGTTCCTTTAGCACGATGTTTTCCCTACCTTTCTTTCCGTAATCGGGGTATGCCTCGTTTGGACAAAAGAATTCGTCTAATTTCACTTCTCCCATTCCGTCAATCCCTTTGTATTTCCTATCGAAATATTTGATATAAACATCTCCTGTAAAATGGGGACACGACCTAAATTTGTTCATGGTGGGTTAAGTTTACAGGAGGCGATAGTTCCTGTTGTAACACTAAAACTTGCGAAGCCGGAGGAGGTGGAGATTAAGGTCGTTGATTACGATACCGGCGAGGTGGTGAGTAAAGGGAAAAAGGGAAAGCTAAAATGTGTTTGTGTGTTTGTTAATGTGATATGTTATGGTTATGCTTTATGTAGTCTTCTCCCTTACCTCTGGCGATAGGCATAACGTAACACTATCACTATTGTGCTGTGCTAACAATGGCGGAAATTGATATTTTTAATTAAATTAAATCTTCTATTATTACATGTACATCATGCTGAACGAGAGTGATAGAAGATGGTAGAGATATTGAATGTTGAGGGGCTTTGTAAGACCTATAAACTGGAGGAGATCGGGAAAGAGATAGTTGCGCTGGATAACGTATCCTTCAAGTTAGATAAAGGGGGGGTGCTGGGGATAATAGGGAAGAGTGGCGCAGGAAAGACGACCTTGCTTCGCATGCTTCGTGGCTATGAGCGGTTTGATGCTGGCAGGATAGAGCTGGATGGTGTGAGTGTAGAGCATGATTCTCCTTATTCTGAATTCAAGAAATTGCAGAAGAAGACGGCTTTTCATCTCCAGCGCTCTTTTGCACTCTGGAACCAGTCCGTGGTGAATAATGTTATATTAAGGCTCAGGGCAGCACAGACGGGCTTAGAAGAGTTACCGCAGTATGAAGATGAATACGAGGAGTTGAAGGAGCAGGCACTTGAGATTCTCGACCTCGTGGGGCTACGTGAGAAATACAAGTATTTCTACCCGATATTGAGCGGAGGGGAGAAGCAAAAGGTCTTACTCGCTCGTCAACTTGCGAAATCACCTTCACTGCTGCTACTGGATGAGCCCAGTACGATGTCAGACCCAATATCACGTGAAGAACTGCTGGATAGTGTGAAGCGAGTAAACGAGGCAACGGGCATCAGTATATTGCTCGTTTCGCACATGCCAGAAGTGCATAGGGCGCTATCAGACAGACTTATCTGGATAGACAAGGGTAGAATAATAGATGATGGCGGTGTGGAAGAGATAATAGGGAAATTCATGTCTCAACTGGAGCCGATGGAGCCCCTGCAGCCTATAAAGAACCCGAGAGACACCATAATCGAGCTCAATGGAGTATGGAAGAAGTATGTGATATACACGAGCAACACGTTGATAAAGACGATAGAGATGCCCGAACTGAACCTGAAGATCCCGCGTGGTGAGATACTGGGTATAATTGGGCCTTCAGCAATGGGCAAGACGGTGCTGATGAGGATGCTTGCGGGCGTTGAGCAGCCAGATAAGGGGCAGGTTTTATATCGAATAGGAACAGTGGATTTCGCCAATATCGCTGCACTTGGCAGTAAGAGGGCGATGGAAGCTCGGACAAAGTTGGGCATCCTGCATCAGGAGTTCACGTTACCGCCTTATCAACTCGTTCAGGATGCATTTGCCCAGAAGCTGGGTATAAAGAAGCTTGAAATGGTACGGCAGGCAATGAAGAGAGCAGAGGAGCAGGGGATAAGCAATGTAACACTCGATGCACTCCTGAGGATTGCTGATATGCCAGAATTAGAAGCGAAACAAAAGCTTGAGGATCTGGGTCTCAGTATCGAAATCTTCGAGAGCCTGTTCCCGAAGTTCCCACTGACAGAGACATTTGAAGCTGCCAGACCATATCTCAAGGCGTTGGATCTGCCTGAGGAGATATTTGAGCGGCACAATGCAGAGGCAAGTGCGGGTGAGCGGGTCAGGCTGGCAATTGCAATTCTGATGTCAGCGAAGCCCGAAGTGCTACTGCTGGATGAGCCCTTTGGTGATCTCGACCCTATCTCCATGCGTAAGATAGCGAATTCGATAAAGAAGTTGAATTATGAGTTCAATACAACGATACTGGTGGTGAGTCATCAGCTCGAAGTGATTCGAGAACTCACACATGAGGCGATAATGATAGATGAAGGTGAGATAGTGATGCGTGGCGACCCTGACGAGGTCTGTGATGCGTTTATAGCACTGGGTAAGCCCGAGCAGTGAGAGAAGTAAAAGATGGTTTAACTTAGCTCCGCTGGTGTAGTTCGGCCAAGCATAAGGGCCTCTCGAGCCCTTGACCGGGGTTCAAATCCCCGGCGGAGCATTTATGAGGCTAAAAATAGAAGATGCGAGCCGGATACTGGTTCTGGATCCTATCCATGGCGCTGAAGTGATTGCAGATGCATTAAAAGAGCTCGGTAAGGAGGTGGACATCTTCAATCCATATAGAGAGCCCACCTTCAGAGGCGATTTGAATTATGATCTTGTCATCGCGCCGGTTCATCTGAATCCGAACTTTGAGATAATGAAACAGGTGTTGAACGCACACATACAACTTATCAACCACCATGAAGCGGTGAAAGAGCTTGTGAGCTTGAACAACCCCTTCTCGGGATTACATGTGATAGAAATAACAGGTACAGTGAAGAAGACGACGACATGTGAACTGATATATCAGCTGCTACGTGGTATGGAAAAGAATATCATTCTGCATACCAGTTCTGGTACGAGGTACAAATCAGCAGATGGTGGAGAAATAAAACTACCCAGGCTCAGTGGTACACCTGCGAATGTGCTGAAGGTGATGCTTCTGGCTCGTGATATGGATTTGAATCCCGAAATAGCAATTTTTGAGATCTCCCTTGGGTTGACGGGTTCATGCGATGTGGGTGTGATAACAAGCCTTGAAGATGATTATAAGATTGCAGGTGCTACAAAAACGGCATCTGCGGCTAAGATAGCTTCCATCAAGAATTGCAGCGATGGTATCGTTGTACATCCCGGGCTCTCTCTTTCCTCTGTTGTGCATGATAACAGTAACAGTAATAGCTATGGAGATAGAGGAGAGAACCTCTGGATAGAGGAAGTAAGGGCGGTCTTTAACAAGTTGAAGACCATAGATGGCAAGATTATCAGTGGTAGTCTGAACTTTGCACCTTTCAAATGGCGTATAGGAAGCGATTATTACAGGAGCTGCCTGGAAGCTGCCTTATGTGCGGTGTTGAGCCTTGGTATTGCACCAGAGGAGCTAAATACCAGAGAGATAACAGCAGTTGCGGGTAGAATGAAGGTTGAAGAGCTAAAAGGGCGAATATTGATTGACAATTCCAATTCGGGCACGAAATTGAAGTTCATCAGTGGGCTGGTAGATGCTGCCTCACATCTGCATCCATATCACTCAGAGCGAGAGCAAAGACAGAAGCAGATAAAGAAGAAGATGATTTTGATCATCGGTGAAGATTCGCCTTATGTGTGTGAGGGTATAAATGTGGATGAATTGAAGGAAGTGGTGGAGATGGCGAATGAAAGAAGCGATTTCAAGGAGATAATAATCGTTGGAGACCGTTTCCGGGCGGAAGCGGAATTTGAAGGTGTACCTGTATCTTTCGCATCAGACCTTGATACCGCATTGAATAATGCGATTGAGGCGACAGGAGAAGGTGACGTAATTATATCCAGCGTGAAGACATGGAGATAAAACGAAATGAGTGAAGAACAGGAGCAGCGTGTAATAGAGGTCAGTGTAGAAGAGGAGATGAAGAGCTCGTATATAGATTACGCGATGAGTGTGATTGTTGGTAGGGCTCTTCCTGACGCTCGCGATGGCTTGAAACCTGTACATCGGCGTATATTGTTCGGTATGCATGAACTCGGCGTCACCCATGATAGACCGCATAAGAAATCAGCGCGGATAGTAGGGGACGTGTTGGGTAAGTACCATCCACACGGAGATGTTGCTGTTTATGATACACTGGTGAGGATGGCGCAGGATTTCTCTTACCGATATCCTCTGGTTGATGGTCAGGGCAATTTCGGCAGTATAGATGGTGACGCACCGGCTGCTATGCGATACACCGAAGCAAGATTGTCGAAGATAGCGGAGGAACTGCTGGTTGACCTCGATAAGGACACTGTTGATTGGGTTCCTAATTTTGATAACACACTGAAGGAGCCGAAGGTATTACCCGCAAAGTTACCAAATCTCCTGATTAACGGCACTTCCGGTATCGCTGTCGGTATGGCGACGAATATGCCGCCACATAATCTCAGAGAGGTTGTGGATGGCATTATAAAGGTAATAGACGAGCCAGAAGTGAGTATAAAGGAGCTGATGGAGATAATAAAAGCGCCTGATTTCCCCACTGGCGGTATCATCTCCGGCTATAAGGGTATAAGAGATGCGTATGAAACCGGAAGGGGCAGTATAAAGGTAAGAGCAAAGGCGGAGATAGAGACAAAGGGTAAAAGGCAGAGTATAGTCATAACAGAGATACCCTACCAGGTGAACAAGAGCAAACTGGTAGAGGAGATAGCGGAATTTGTGAAGAAGTTCAAAATAGAGAGTGTAAGTGGTCTGAGGGACGAATCAGACCGTGAAGGTCTGCGGATTGTGGTGGAGTTGAAGACCGGTGCTAATGCTTCCATCGTAATGAATAAGCTATATAAACATACACAACTGGAGACGACCTTCGGTGTAATCAATCTTGCATTGGTGGATGGCGTACCGAAGGTATTGACACTGAAAGAGCTGATTGAGTGCTACATAAGTCACAGGCGAGAAGTAACAACGAGAAGACTTCAATACGAGTTGGAACGAGCGGAGAAGAGGATGCACATCTTGCAGGGGCTGATCGTTGCAATCTCGCATATAGAAGAGGTAGTGCAATTAATAAGAGGCTCAAGCGATTCGAAATCCGCAAAAATGGCATTGATTGCTCGATTTGCGCTGAGTGAAGAGCAGGCGAAGGAGATACTGGAGATGCGGCTATCGAAGTTGAGTGCCTTAGAGCGTGATAAAATAGAGAGCGAGCGTAAGGAGCTGGAAGAGCGGATAAAATGGTTGAAGGATGTTCTGGCGTCGGAAGCGCGGATATCTGGCGTGATAAAGGATGAGCTGAAGGAGCTGAAGGATAAGTATAGTGATGCACGAAGGACAATGATAGAGGAGACAAAGCTGGCATTGAGTGAGCGTGATTTTGTGGAGGAAGAGAAAGTAGTCCTGTTCTTCACCGCTCGTAACTATGTCAAGCGAATATCAGCGAATATATTCAAGCGGCAGAGACGCGGAGGGAAGGGTATAGCGGTGATAGAGAAGAAAGATAAAGAAGGAGATGCGATCGTTAATTTCATCTGCGCATCCACAAGGGAGCGTGTCCTGCTCTTTACACGGTATGGCAGGGTATATCAGGTGAATACGTACGAGATACCACCGGGTAGCAGGCATTCAAAAGGGAAAACACTGGTAAACATCCCCGGACTGAATATGATCAGTACAGATGGAGAGGAGTTCGTAGCTGCTTTACCAATACCAGAGGCTGTGGATACCGCGCTGGAGCATGGACATGAACATGGACACGAACACGAATATTATATCATCATCGCTACTTCACGGGGCGTGGTGAAGAGGATTTCACTTGCCAATCTGCGGTCAATACGTGCTACGGGTATCGTTGCCGCACGGATAGACCGGGATAGGGGTGATTCACTGGTGGATGTGGCATTGATAAGCAGCGAAGCTCAGATAGGGATATTATTGGGTTCACGAGAAGGTAAGGCGATACTGTTCCATGGAGCGGAGCTGAGGGAGATGGGTAGATATGCATCCGGTGTACGGGGAATGCGACTTGAACAGGGTGATGAGATAGCAGATATGGAGGCTGTTGATTTGAGTTCCAGTGCAACGACTGTGGTCATAATAACAGAGCGGGGTTATGGGAAGAGGACACGGCTGGATGCGTTCAGAGAGACGCACAGAGGTGGTAAGGGTGTTATCAGCATACGGGTAGGGGAGAAGACGGGTAAGGTTGTGTGTATAAAATATATAAAAGGTGCGGATGAGTTGATGATTACCACCTCTGACGGAATGGTGACTAAGATACTGGCACGAAACATACCGGTACAGGGCAGGAATTCACAGGGTGTGCGGTTGATGAGCGTGAACCCCGGAGCGCGGGTGGTGGCAGTGGATGTCGTTTGATTTTGAGCAAAGTAAAAGATACAGAAATTATCTCCAGAAATTTATCCAATGGCGGATGATGATGATTTATCTGATTGTAATTCTTTGCATCACCATCCTGCTGGTAACGCCAATAGGCAACGTTTACATATCGCCACTGAAAATCATCGCTCTGTTTGGAAGCAAACTCCATCTCTGTGATGTTGATGTTCATTCTATCCCCTACGGGTATGAAGTGATAATCTTCCAGGTGAGACTACCACGGATAATTATGGGTATACTGGTGGGTTTCGCGCTCTCAACTGCGGGTACAGCAATGCAAGGCTTATTTAAGAACCCCATGGCAGACCCTTACATCATAGGAATAGCATCGGGAGCCGGGGTTGGTGCTGCTATTTCGATTATTTTACTCCCTTACTTCTTCGCTGATTACACTACACCATTCATGGCTTTCCTGGGCGCTATGCTCGCCACATTCATGGTTTATAACATTGCGAAGGTGGGGGGGAGAATACCGGTGGACACCTTATTACTCACCGGGATAGCGGTTTCGCTGTTCTTAAGCGCTGTTTTGTCCTTAGTGATGTATTTAGCAGGTCATGACCTGGGCTATATCTACGCATGGCTGATGGGGCGAATAGACTCGCCAAACTGGCAAAAGGTGGAAATAACTGCATTTTCTGTCTTCGTCTGTTTCTTCCTGATTTACATCTTTGCAAGAGACCTGAACGCAATGCTGCTCGGTGAAGAGTCAGCTCAGGCACTGGGTATAAATGTAGAGTCAGTAAAGAAGATTCTTCTGGTTCTTTCGGCATTCATTACCGCTGCTGCTGTGGCTTTCGCAGGAACAATTGGCTTTGTAGGTCTGATCATCCCTCACATAACGAGAATCCTCGTTGGACCTGACCATAGGATTCTTTTTCCTGCTTCCGCATTGTTAGGGGGTATTTTCATGGCATGGGCAGATGCAGGCATTCGTTTCTTAGATGCATTGCTACCCTTTGGTGAGATACCAATCGGTGTAATCACAGCCTTCTTCGGTGTTCCATTCTTCATTTATCTGTTAAGAAGCAGGAGGCAGAGTTTATTGTGATTTCCTCGCTCTTGTTATTTCTTGAGTTCATAACTCTAAGATATCCCTCGTTCTGGGGCGATGTTGCTACGTGAGTACTCAGGTACTCAGTACGCCAAAATAAACTTGAGCTTGAAGTAAATTATTTAATATTCAGATATCTAACAAATAGGGAAGAAGCCAAATATGAAGATAGAGAGGGATCAATGATAAATGATAAATGCGGAGGTTGCCGAGTTGGACAAAGGCGTGAGGTTCAGGGCCTCATCCCGAAGGGGTTCGGGAGTTCGAATCTCCCCCTCCGCATCCGCATCCACATGGCATGAGATCAGTTAAGTTAAGGTTTCATTTAGTAAGTATAGTTATAGTGTAACAATAAATGATAGAGCGCGACCCGATGAAGGTGCTGCTAAGGAACGTGGAGGAGATAGTGACGAGAGCTGAGCTGGAAGAGGCTCTTGCATCAGGCACACAGTTAAGAGCATATGCGGGCTTTGAGCCGAGTGGCAGTGTACATATCGGGCATCTACCGATAATAACAGAGTTAAAGGAGTTGCAGCGGCTTGGATTTCATATCATCGTGCTCCTCGCCGATGTACATGCGTATCTAAACGAGAAAGGCGATTTTGAACGGATAAGAGAGACCGCAGAGTACAACAGAAGATGCTTCGCCGCCGCTGGTCTGAGTGAAGAGACCGAGTACATACTTGGCTCTTCCTTTCAGCTTGATGCCGAATACATGCTGGACTTACTACAACTCGCAACCGTGACGACAGAGAAGCGAGCGAGGAGGAGCATGGATGAACTATCTCGCAGTAAAACAGACCGCAAGGTATCGCAGATGCTGTATCCGTTGATGCAGGCGATGGATATCGCATATCTCAACATAGATGTGGCAGTTGGGGGCATAGATCAGCGGAAGATACACATGCTCGCACGAGAGAACTTACCGAAGCTCGGCTTTAAAGCTCCTATATGCATCCATACCCCGCTTTTAATCGGGTTGGACGGAGCGAAGATGTCCTCCTCCCTCGATAACTACATCTCGGTGCACGAGTCAGAATCGGAGGTGGAACGTAAGATAAAGGCAGCATTCTGCCCCTCCAAAGTTGTTGATGGTAATCCTGTGCTGCAAATCTACAGATATATAATCTTTGGGATGGTTGAGGAGGTTAAGATAGAACGCGAGCAGGAATATGGCGGTGATGTGATTTATCATAGTTATGAGCACTTTGAACGCGATTACGAGCTGGGCAAGTTACACCCGCAGGACGTGAAGCAGAATGCCTCGAGATATCTAAATGCGTTGCTGACGCCCATAAGAAAGAGATTGGATGTCTCGAAAACTTTTTAAGATGCAAATACCAATATTACTATTGAAGGAGGGAAGAAGGTGTTATTGTCGCTCCTTGGCTTGAAGTTTTTAATCCTTCTTCTACTATTACTCCTCTCTGGCTTCTTCTCTGGTTCAGAGACTGCTCTGATTGCAATTGGAAAAGTAAGAGCGCGAGCACTGGTGAAGCAGGGAGTGAAAGGTGCGAAAGACATAGATGAACTGATGAACCAGCAGGAAGCGATGCTCACCACTGTGCTCATCGGCAATAACATGGTGAATATCGGGGCATCGGCATTAGCAACATCTATCGCAATGGAATTCTTTGGTAGTTATGGCGTGGCAATTGCAACCGGTGTGATGACTTTCTTGATACTCACCTTCGCGGAGATCATGCCCAAGACGATCGCCGTTCACCACGCAGAGCGGATTTCTATCATCGTCTCCAAACCGATAAAGATGATGGCTTATTTCTTCATGCCGTTCATCAAAGTGGTATCCGCAATTACTGGCACTTTTGAACGGTTCATGGGCATGGCACCGTATAAAAGGCGTGTACTGACCGAGGAGGAGGTGGAGACGATGCTGGATATAGGCGAGGAGGAAGGAGCGATAGAGGAGGACGAGAAGGAGATGATGATGGGTGTGTTGAAACTCGACGAGATCAGGGTGAGAAATGTGATGACTCCCAAAGATGCGATGGTATGCATAGATGTCAATCAGAGTGTTGATGATGCAGTGGAGTTGATAAAGAGAACGGGTTTCTCCAGGATTCCTGTATTCGAGCGAACGGAAGATAACATCGTGGGCATTCTATACGCAAAGGACCTGCTGGCGAATAGAGGTGAGACCTCGATACGAAAGCTTATGAAACCCCCTTATTTAATATCGGATACAAAGAGAGTGGATGATTTACTGAAGGAATTTCAACGAGGCAGGTTCCACATCGCTATTGTTGTGGATAACCAGGGCAAGACCGAGGGGTTGGTCTGTCTGGAAGACCTGCTGGAAGTGATTGTAGGCAGTATATACGATGAATACGATATTATTAGCAGGAGTTAGGGTTAGAGTTTAGAGAGTAGAGAACTTCTTTTGTGAATTTTAAAATATATATAGCCTCTTGCAAAACTTTATCTATTATTCTCCCCAGAGTACCGCTAACACGGTGAGAG
>JAGGRR010000203.1 GCA_021159465.1 Methanophagales archaeon | reverse complement strand
AAACGGGCGCGGTTGAAGCGATAGCGAGCGCCGTTCCGAGTGATAGCATTGATGCGCTAAAAGTCCGCCTCTTCTCCACTTCTGTTACATCAACACTCCAAGCCCTCACATCTGCCATAGTTATATTTTTATATAATATGTGCGTATATAAAATATTGTGAGAAAGAAATGTCACAAGTAGCGGTAATGGGATTGGGGCGAGCGAGCGGGTATGCGATATACGAACCGGAGCATCACAGCGAGGCAAAAGCGTGGACGGTGGAAGCAGCGGCACCACCACTAACATGTTGGGATCCAACGCCGAATTTCGTCAGTGGATGTGACCTGTTATTGGTATACGATAAGGACGCGGATGGAGTAATATCTTATGCTGAAGCGCAAAAAGCCGTACAGGACTATTACGATGGGAAAATAACAAAAGAAGAAGCAGAGTTTGTTGTCAGTTGTTACAATAAATACGGCGGTGTTATTAACTCAATGTGTCCGGGCTGCTATGAGGTCAAGAAAGTTACCGCAGCTTTTGATTTGTTCACTTCTTATAGTGGACCTTTCACGGTGGGTGAAAAAGTGACAATTGCGAAGTATAGAGTAAAAAACACGGGAAATGTCAGAGGTCCTATTAATGTGGCTATTCATAAGCTTAATGCAGATGGTTCGGTAAAAGGAGATATAGCGGCTTGGTGGGGTATATATTTAGACCCGGGCGAATGCTATACTTGTGGTTATGATTGTGATACAGACACAGAACTTTCGCCTTGCACTACCGGGAGTTGTGCAACAATAGGAGCAGGAGAAATAAAAATAACTCATCCAACAGCAGGCACTTACTACTACGGCATTAAGACTTGGGGTGAAGACGAGGACGAACCGTCATATCCATCACCCACGGCTGCACTTGCGGGCGCGGAAGTATTACCGGTGGCAGCGGAGGGAGAAAAGCTCGCTATACCTGTAACGGTCGTTTCGGGCTTGACG
The DNA here is from genome assembly GCA_021159465.1 of Methanophagales archaeon. Classification (NCBI taxonomy): domain Archaea; kingdom Methanobacteriati; phylum Methanobacteriota; class Methanomicrobia; order Candidatus Methanophagales; species Candidatus Methanophagales archaeon. The sequence continues at coordinate 1,015 of JAGGRR010000203.1, read as the reverse complement.
CTTGTGGGATTGGGTATATTACAAGCTCGTTCACGGCGATTTTAATCGCCTCCAAAGTGAGATGATGAAGGCAACAAAAATAGCGGGAATCGTAATAGGAGCGGGTATAGGTATCGGGCTACTCTACTATTTAATGAAAAGAGCGAAAGGAGGGGCAGAACTGGGAGCGATTGAGAAGCTATACAGAAATGCGTATGGAAACACAACATACGATGAATACGGTAGCTTCGTTGTTTATCCTAATATGAGAGAAGCGCTATCGCATCGCAATCCTTCTCCACCTTACCCCGATGCGGCAACAATCTGTTTCACTAACGAGTGTGAAAAATTGAAGCAATCGGTAAGGGCTGAAATCACAGGTTTGGGCTTCTCACTTGAAGACGTAGACCACCAGATACCTATAAATGGCACACTCCATGACAGGCGTTGTTATGTCAAGTGGAACGGACAGCACTTCACTACAGCAGACCTATACATTGATAGTATGAAGGATTTGGCGATAGAGATGGGGTATACTATCACGGATGTGATCGGTAGACCACATTACTGGGGCTTCTATGGTGACACATGTAGTGAGGCATACAACAATCTCGAAGAGTTCGTTAACGAAGTAGGATTGAGAATGCAGACTGCCGATATGAGCAAACAGTATGGTGGCTGTGTGTTCTATGTAAAATCGTGGTATCTGCACGGCATGTATGCGCTATTCGTTTAGCGGAGGAGAAACTCAAGGAACGGGTCGCGCCTGAACCGGGAGAATATATAGTTTCCCGCTTTGTCCCTCCGCACATAGCCCAAGCGAGAGAGTTCACCCACGATTTTCCATGCCTCCCTGCTCTCTTTCACGAAAGGCGCTAACACTTCCTCAAGCTCGCTCGCCGTTAATTTTTCTTTGCTTACCAACGCCTCGTGCGGTTTGCGGAGGTGTTCAGGTAGCATGCTCGTTTTGTAGAATTTTATCACCTTCTTTATACCCGCACCCACATTGCCGTATAACCGTTCAAGCTCTCGCACA
>JAGGRR010000202.1 GCA_021159465.1 Methanophagales archaeon | reverse complement strand
CTGAATAAAGACATTATTGCTCCTGCTCCTATGTCCTATACCGGGTTACATATTATATGCCTATTCCTGTATATAATATAAGTATAAGCGCAAGGTTCGGGCTTCTCTTTCCTCTTGTTTATCTGCCTTGTTATCTTGTAGGGATACAAACATGTAAAAATAGAAAATTTTTTATAAAGTAGCAGTTCTTACCTTTGCATATGGAACCAATAGCAATGCTGTTTGCATGGATGTTGTTGATAGTCTTTTTAGCGTTGATAGCATGTATGTTCGAGGACCTGGAGTCAGATACAGGGTCACAGAGTAATCCGAACTCGCAAGTGCAACTGGCACCGCAAGTGGGACAGGTGCATCGGTTCTTCAACAAAGCGATTTCCGGTGAGGCGCCAGCATACGCGATGTACTGTACCATCGCGGGAGTAATAGCTTGGGTGCTATTATCGAAGGGAGTACACCCAATAATGGCAATCCCAATAGGAACAATAGTGGGCGAGGTAGTCCACGTGATATTTGCAACCACGGCGCATTTGGGCAGAACAACAGCGCAGAAAAGATTCGAGCAACCTATTTACCTTGATGTCTTGTATGGACATCTCCTGCCAATAGCAACGCATGGATTTATGGCAACTCTGTGCATTACAGCGATAGCTTATATACAGAGCAACCTTGGAACTCTGTCCGGACTGCCGGAATTGAACCATCCATTCGCTCTACCGATGCTCGCGTTCATCTGGGGCATTACCGTAGGTGCGATAGGTTCTTCTACCGGAGATATCCATTACGGAACGGAGCGAGAGTTTCAGGATAGACCTTTCGGTGAGGGAAAGAGGGTAGTATACCACGGTAAGATAACGAGATACGCAGAGTGCGGTATACGGACACAGAAAGACATCGTAGGTTTCTGTGTGAAATACGGTGGACCCTGCACTGGTTTGACCTTCGGGCTCATCATCCTGTTCGAGAACTGGAGGACTCTTGTGGGGATGATAGCTGGAAATTATTTACCCGACTTACAAGCCACGGCAGGAAATATGGCAGCGACAATAGGTATCGTATTAGGATTGATGATAGGGATAGCGTTGACAGTGGGGAATGTGGTGATAGTGAGATGGGCGAGAAAGAGATATGGACCCTTTGTAGGTGAGTGAAAAAAAATGGACCCAGTATTGTTGATTATAGTATGTGTGATAATAGGAGGAGTGTTAGCAAGTCTCGGTGTTCATCTGTTACCAGTAGGAGGAGCGCCAGCGGCGATGGGGACAGCGACAGGAATTGCAACGGGGACAGTCATGCTCATGTTCGGAGCGGCAATGTGCGGGTTGTTTACGGCATCAACAGTAGCGACTTTTAGCAATAGTATATTGCTCGTGTCACTTTCTGGTGCCGTAGGGTCATGGATAATGATGGGTGTCACCATGCTTATGGCGAACATCATCTATGTCTTTGGAACCGGTATTGTTCCTGCATCTGGTAGAATAGACGTGGATCCGATAACGAAAGAATCACAGAAGGAGTACAAGACGCCACAATGTGATGGGCACGGAGTACCAAACGTGAGCTTTATCTCGGGTATGATAGGGGCGTTGTTAGGTGGATTTGGCGGAGCACTCATCTATTTCGCTCTGCTTAACTACGCAAACTTTGAACCAACAACGGCAGGGATGGTAGCAATGGGAATCTTCGTAGCCAATGCAATTATTGCAGCTTACAACATCGGAGGGACCATAGAGGGTTTCCATGATCCGAAATTCAAGCGATTACCAAAAGCGCTAATTACTTGCTTCGTAATCTCGCTGTTCTGTGGTGTGCTCGTATGGCTGGCTGCAAATATAGGAGGGTTGATAAAATGACGGTTACACCAGCAGTAGAGGAGGAAGAGGAAAAGAAGCCGACAGGAGGGTTTCCGCCAGATGAAACCCGTTTGGGGATAATTTCTGCAGTGATTGCGGTGATCATAACGATATTGTTGCCCGTATTGCCAGCGGTGATAAAGGCAGTGGGCGTGATATTCACTTTGCTATGGGGCGCCGATTCTGTTCGTAAAACCTCTAAATATGGGTTAGGGACAGGTGTTCCATCCATAGGCGTGCTGGCAATGGGTTATGGTATCGTTGGCGCGATATTAGGAACAGCGTTCGCAAGTAAGACAGGATACGCAGCGGGAGCTTTAGGTGGCGTTCTGATTATGGGTGGTGTTGGATACCTATCAGGCGTGATGTCGAACAGTGAGAAATTCATAGGGATGAAGATACCAGGCTTAGAACGAGGAATGATGGAGCTCGGACTGGCAGGTTCGCTTGCAATGCTGCTTCAATTCTCTATCGTAGCCGGCTCGCTGAATTTCGATGTGGTGATGGACAAAGCAATATCTACTGGGATAATAGCGCTGCTGTTCATTCTCTCTTGCATGGCGATGTTCCATCCGTACAACGCGTGTTTAGGTCCTGATGAGAGAAGACCAAGGACGCTCATGCTCTCTGTTGAGATTTCAGGGTTGCTGTGTGCCATACTGGGAATCATTCTGGTGGTTACCGCAGGTTCAATGTGGGAAGTAGCAGATGGTGTATCTCTGGTTATTTTCGGTGCGCTGGTATGGCTTGTATTCTACGTAAAGTTCGTGAAGGCGGCTATGCGCGAGGCATATTCAGTCGTAGGAACTGGGTTAATCAAGACAATAGAATAAGGGAGGTGGCAAAAGAGAAGAGAAAATGTTGGTAATAAACGAGAAGTATGGTGTGGTACTGGACCCGGATTCACTTAAGGTAGGGGTGAGTAGAGCAGGATTCTACAAGGTGAACCTTGCTCCGATAGAAGAACAGATAAGTGTTTTGGAGACCGCAGTAGATGATCTGTTCAATTGCCTTGACCCCCAAAGCGGGTTCGTAATGTCTCAGCCACATAGAGAAGGGGCGTTGAGTAAAGCGGGTTTCGTAACGATGTTCGTGTTTGGAGTGATATTCGGCGTGTTGGCGGTGGCACTCGTGTTATTCAAGTTAGGAGGTGCATGAAAATGGTGGAGAAGAAGGAAGTCCCGGATGGATGGCCACTCGTCACCGGCGACTACGAGGTTGGTGACCCGAAGAGTTGTGTGGCAGTATCGTCAACGGGGACTTATTTCCACATCGAGCATCTGCCCGGGGTTGCAATACAGGGACCGGATAAAACAGAGAACATTGGATTGGAGAAGATGATAACGAATATTATCTCCAATCCGAACATAAGATTCCTCATCGTTGCCGGTGCGGAAGTTCCAGGGCATTTAAGCGGATCGTCGATGGTAGCGCTGTGGAAGAACGGCATTGATCCATCTACCCGGAAGATAATAGGCTCAAAGGGTGCAATTCCATTCATCGAGAACTTACCGGATGCAGCAATCGAACGATTCAGGAAACAGGTAGAAGTAATTGACATGATAGGCGTGGAAGACTACGGGGCGATAATGGCAAAAGTGAATGAGTTAAAGGCAAGAGACCCGGGGGCTTATCCGGAAGACCCGATGATCGTGAAGGTAGGCGAGGAGGAAGAAGCAGCGGCACAGCTGGAGATGCCTTTAGCCATGCCCGCATCACCTTACATGGACGTAATAAACCAGGCAACGAATGATATTCTGTACAAGGCACAGTTGATTGCAAGAGACCAGAAATTATCCTCAGGGCTCTCAGTAAATGCTATCATGGGCATGCTGGCAGGTTTGATAGTGACGGTCGTGTTTCTTCTGCCGCTTATTTTGGAGGTGATATAAAATGCCACCACAAAAAGTAGTGCAGCAAACACCGGAGACCGCGGTGATAACTGCGAAGATAGAGGATTTGAGAAAGTCCATAACGTTAATAGGCAAGGATTCAAGGTTCGCATCCGGTCTCTGGGTTGGATTCGTAAAAGGGATGGCAATCGGACTATTTGTGAGTTTGGTTCTTGCGGGACTTAAAGTTATGGCGTGGGTATAGAAAAGGAGAATAAGAGAATGGGAGAAGAGAAGAAAGGAGGAAAAGAGCAGGAAAAGCAGCTGGAGGAGGAAGTAGACGCAGAGGTGCTGGGGAAATTAGAAGAGGAACTGAAGGAGTTAGCAGTGCCTGTTGCAACAACACCGCCAGAGCACACCAAACTACTGAGCAGATTGGCGGCGATGGACGAGAAAGTGGAGTTTGTCACGGGTGAGCTTGCTCAGCGACAGGGAGAGAAAGTGGGTTTTGCGATTGGCACTTTATACGGGCTAATAATAGGAATACTTGCATATGTGCTATTCTGGATAGTATAAAAAAGGAGGGTGGAAAAAATGTTTATATATGATAGAAAGCAGGAAATATACGAAATTGGTGGAGTAAAAGTAGGAGGACAGCCAGGAGAGTGCGCAACAGTTCTTTGCGGGACGATATTCTACGCAAAGCATTATCTGGTCGAAGATGCAGAAAAAGGGATATTTGACAAGAAAGCAGCGGAAGATGTGATAAATAAGCAAGATGAGTTCTCGGATTTAACAGGGAATCCATGCATGATGCAGATATTTTCAGAATCGCCGGAGGCGATGGAGAAAGAAATTGCGTTTTGTGCAGAGAAGAGTGACTCGCCTTTCTTGATCGACTCGACAGTGGCAGAGGCGAAGATAGCGGGGCTGAAGTATGTGGATGAAGTGGGACTAACAGAGAGGGCGGTGTATAATTCAATAAACGTGTCGTGTTCATCAGAGGAGCTGGAAATAATCGGCGAATCCAAATTGGATGCGGCGATTCTCTTAGCGTTTAACCCAAAAGATTCAACGGTGGCAGGGAAGATAGATTTGTTAGAGACAGGAGCAGGTACATTTGACAAAGGACTGGTGCAGCTTGCACGGGACCTGGGCATAACGAAACAGATGTGCGACCCGGCTACACTGCCAATAGGAGCAGGTGTAGGCTCATCCGTTGCATCTGGCTACGTCATTAAGGCGAAATATGGTATTGCGGTAGGGTTGGGTATCCATAATGCACCTTCTGCATGGACCTGGCTGAAGACATTCCGGAAGGAGCATGCGACAAAAGGACCAGGTGGCTGGGAAGGGCTTGGCGCGGATGTGTTCCGTATCTGCGACATAGGCTCTAATATCATCCCGGTAATAGCGGGTCAGGATTTCGTGCTTTATGGACCAATAGAGAATGCACCGCTGGTATTCCCACTGGTTGGCATGGCAGATATGATTGTAGCAGAGGCAAACGCGTCAGAACACGAAATCGAAGTGAAGGAACCACATCCATATACGAAACTGTCAGCATAGGGGTGCTTTTTATCCCCTTTTATATTTTTTATTTTTATTTTTGTTTTTACAGTGGCTATACAAATACAAATATAAAGATTTAAATTAATATGAATTATTGTATTTAGGCAAGTAGGTAAGTAAAAATGCTGGAGAGATTGGACTCAAGATTATTATATGAAAATGGTGGGTTTGAGATAAAAGATGAGCCTTTTTATTTGCCGCAAGGGAACGAGATTGCGCTATTCGAAGCGGCATTTAAGAAAAAACTACCAGTTATGCTGAAGGGACCTACGGGGAGTGGTAAAACACGATTAGTTGAGTACATGGCATGGAAGTTAGAACAACCGCTCTATACCGTTGCCTGCCATGATGATTTAAGTGCAAATGACTTAACCGGGAGGTATATCATTAAAGGAGACGATGTAGAGTGGATTGATGGACCCCTTCTTATGGCAGTAAAAAATGGAGGTATCGTTTATCTGGATGAAGTCGTGGAGGCAAGGAAAGACACAACTGTTGTTATTCATCCATTAACGGATCACAGAAGATATATGCTGGTAGAGAAGTTAGGAAAGATATTCTATGCACCGGAGGACTTTATGTTGGTAATTAGTTATAATCCGGGTTACCAGAGTGTGTTAAAAGAATTAAAACAGAGCACAAGACAGAGGTTTGTGAGTATCGCGCTCGAATGGCCAGGAGAAGACCTGGAGACTCAAATTGTGCATATAGAAACGGGTGTTGAACATGATATTGCAAGAAAGTTGGTAAAAGCAGCGAATAAAATAAGGAATCTCGTTCATCAAGGACTTGAAGAAGGTGTTTCGACCAGAGAACTTGTCTATGCTGGCACATTGCTAAATAGTGGAGTACCAATGCGAGATGCATTATATTCAACCATGATTGAGCCTTTAACTCACGATAGTGACCTCAAAAGAAGCATAGAAGAGATCCTTAAGAATTATTTTGATGTGTGATGTGTAACTCAGCATCTAATTTCGTCTGCGAACTCAGCGTACTCTGTGGTAAATTTTATAGGTGAGTATGACAAAGAAAAGGCTACGCTACTATTGTGGTCTGCTGAAAAATGGTATGGAATTCGATTAAGAAAGCTCACGGAGTGAAAAAGATAAGGAAACTACTCGGGGAGTATTACGAAGGCGAAGTTCTTGAGAAGTTGGTTAGCGAATTGTATCCTTTGCTCGATAGAGTGGGTTATGAAGGTTTAGAGAGAGTTGTAAGTCTTTGTACTCAACTTGACAGATATAGTGGGCGAACTGCGGTTACTTTGCTTGAGGAGAGCCAAGAGCTCATTGATAGGTTGCTAACGTACGGCGATAAAGATTTAGTCATGAACGTTTATGGACTTTGTAGTCAGCTTGCCAGGTATAGTGAGGGTACGGCTATCAGGCTGCTTGGGCAGAGTCCAGAACTGATAGATAGAGTAGGCTATGCAGGATTTGAGAAGATTGCAGGGCTAAGTAGTCAGGTTGCCCGGGAAGATAGCTTCGTCGCTGCTAAGTTGCTTGGGATAAGTCCTGGACTAATAGATAGAGTGGGCTATGAAGGTTTAGAGAAGGTAGCGTGTCTTTGTAGCCGAATTGCCAAAGATCGCAGATTTATTGCTGCTTTGCTTGAGATGACCCCAAGACTCATAGATAGAGTAGGTTATGATGTTTTTGAGAAGGTAGCATGTCTTTGTAGCCAGGCTGCCGGGTATAGTGGAAGAACTGCTGTCAGGTTGCTTGAGCTGGGTCCAGAACTCATTGATAGAGTGGGCTACGATGCTCTTGAGAAAGTAGTCACCCTCTGCAGTCAGATAGCTCGGGAAGATAGTTTTGTTGCTGCTCGGTTGCTTGAGCTGAGTCCAGAACTCATTGATAGAGTTAGTTATGAATGTCTGTGGAGGATGGCAGAACTTTGTTGTCAGGTCAACAAGGATGATGGTTTTATCGCTGCTCGGTTGCTTGATGGGAGTCCAGAACTCATCGAGAGATTACTCGAGTTTGGAGATGACGAATTGGTTACAGACGTTTATGGACTTTGTAGTCAGGTCGCCCAGACTTATAATTGGAGAACTGCTGTCAGGTTGCAGGGGATGAGTCCAGGACTCATTGAGAGATTGCTGAGGTATGGAGATAAAGAGTTAGTTAAAGCGGTTTATGAGCTTTGTAGTCAGGTCGCCAAATATAGCGGACGAACCGCTGTTAGTCTGCTTGAGGCGAGTCCTGACCTCATTGCTAAAGCGGATTATGAAGGTTTAGTAAAAGTAGCTTATAAAGCATCAGAAATAGCAAAGGTAGAAGGTGAAGAGAAAGCAACCTCCTTTGTGAGGGGTGAGTCTTCCGAATATGCTGATTTTCTTGAGGCTGTCACAAAAGGTCTTGAGTTGAAGAAAATAAAACCTGTTTTGTTACATTATCTGAATGCATTATTGGGTTACGGAATCGAGATTGTGGAAGTAGAAGGTGAAGGGGTCAGAGCCACAACCGATGGCGAGCGAATCTTTCTTCCAGAGCGGATCAAAGAATTTGAAGAAGAAGATAGGAATTTCGTCATGTTCAAAGTTTTGGCAACACATGAAGAAGCTCATTTGGAATATGGTAGTTTCGATTTTGAGCTAACGAATGTTCAGGATGTTGTTGGTAGGATAAAAGCAAGATATAGTGGGCGTGAAATGAATGGAATTAGCGACACAGAGAAATTTTATACACTCTTTCCTGAACCTGCATTAGCAAAGGACCTTATAACCATACTTGAGGATTACAGAATCAATTCACGACTGCAAGCAGAATATCCTGTTCTTGGTGAACAAATATCAGAAATGAACATTCATATGGTTTCTAAAAGGGCTTCTCTTGACGAGTTAGCCAATGATAAACAAAGAGCAGTGGAGATTATAGCTCAACGGTTAATTGCTGGAACAACAAAAGAACAGATAGAACAAGTCCCGGTAAAAATTCTGCAAACATGTGAGCAAGCTTTGTCAATAAGCCAAACCTTATCATCACCACATGCGGACGTCCACGAAACCGCAAGAGTGGCGGCAGAATTATATTTCTTGATAGATGATAATTTTCAGGGACTTTATCAACCAATAAATCCTTTTTCATCACCTTTAGACCAATCGCAGGTCAATCAAAATATCGGCAATTTTGGAAGAACAGCGAGAAAAATTAATGAAAAACTGAGTAGCGAACCAACCAATACAAACTATAATAAAGACGTAAGAGAACTGTTAAGAGCTTTGTTCAAAAAAAAGGGTATCAAGCCCAAAGACGTCGAGTCACGAATTGATACTCTTGAGCCGAAAATGGTGAAGGATTACTTATGCGACCTTGAAACATTAATTACAGATGAAAAAGGACTTCGTCGCGAACAGGATACGTTTTTATATCCCGAGTGGGGTAGTGACATCGAAGATTATAGATTGAACTGGTCAAGGGTTAGAGAACGAATTCTGGATGGAGGTTCGGATGAATTCTATCTCGAAACAATTCAGAAGTATGCTGGGCAGATAAAGATAATCAGGCGAGAATTCCAGATGCTCAGACCTGAGGGTTCGGTAAAATTGAGGGCACAATTTGAAGGCGATGATGTTGACCTGGATTCAGCGGTTCAATATTTTATCGATAAGCGACTAAAGCTCTCACCTTCCGAGAGAAACTACGTACGAACCGAAAAAAGGACTCGAGATATAGTAGTTGCATTTCTCCTTGATATGAGTGGTAGTACGGCAGGAGCAACAATACTGTGTGAAAAAGAAGCATTGATATTAATGTCTGAAGCATTGAAAGAATTAGGCGATGCTTTTGCTATTTACGGATTCTCGGGGTATGGACGCGATAACGTGGCGTTTTATATTATTAAAGATTTTGAGGAGCCTTATGATCAAAGAGTACAGTGTAAAATATCTACAATAACGAATAATCAATCTACCAGAATTGCTCCTGCAATCAGACACACAACAACTAAATTAAGAAGACGAGAAGAAAAAACAAAGGTGCTTATTCTGTTGAGTGATGGTAAGCCATTAGACCGGGATTATTTTGGAAATTACGCTATTGAAGACACAAGAATGGCACTAAGAGAAGCTCAGAGGTATGGTATCAAGTCGTTTTGTATCACTGTTGACCGTGAAGCTGCTGAGTATTTGCCACGGATGTATGGCAATAGCAGATGGGTTGTGATAGATGATGTTGTAAAACTGCCAGAAAAAATAACGAGGATATATAAGCGGTTTACAACGTGAAAACACTCTGTACTTTACTGCTATCTTGTCTCTTCATGACTTTAAATAAAGTTACAGGGGAGCTAAAAGTTTTTTTATAGCTCTTTCAGCGATGCAGAGATGTCCTGCAGCCGCTACTGGATGGAAAGAGCGCTGGAAGATGCAAAAACAGGATGTCAGAGAGATTCTGGAAGTGATATTGCCAGGGAGGAGGATGACAGAGAAGGAGATACTTGAGATCGTTAAGCGGAAGAGCAGACAAAACTAAGAGTATCTTGATTCGATGATTTTCACGCAATCCAGACACGTTTAGTTAGAACTATCTCGAGATTTTGAGGATTGATATTCATTCCCCTTTTAATTCCGTGGAAATTGCTATACAGGTTGTCCGGTATCTCAGATTGTTTGCGGCTAATTTAAAATGATAGGTTGAGAAATGCATAAAATAAATAGTTGTATTTATAAAATAAATATGACAAAGTCAGGTAGGTTTTTTTCTCTTTTTATTTTTTCATTCTCCGGACAACAAGCCACGTCCCACTCCCACATCCTCCTCTCCGAGTATGCTTTCCATCATCCTGACTGCTTTGTCCAGCAATGATGCCGTCCATCTCCCTCTGGTCGCAGCCTCACGGTAACTGTCAGGAGTGTGAAGTTTTTTGCAAGTATTTTCACAGTATCCTCAGCAGCCTTATAAATTTCTCACTCGCTTGTACCACGTCACCTTTCTTCAACAGCTATTCCCTCTCCTTTAAAAATCCGCTTGCCTCTGCTATTGATAAGGACACAAACCTAATCTGGCTTGCCAGTCGAAACTGTTTCACTCATACATACGACATAAAAATGTATGGGCTTTTTATACATGAAAGAATCCGGGAGGAGCAATTCAATGTAGGAAGTAATAGAGAGAATAAGCACTTTAGAGGGGAGAGTAAGTGAGTACGACCGGATATTTGATATGATAAGGGGATTACATTACAGGAATACATTGACGGGAGGATAGATGATACGAACACGAGGATAGACGACCTGAGGTTGGACATGAACGGGAGGATAGATTCAAACTTCAAGTGGATGCTCGGCATTCAGATTGCAATGTGGATAACAATAATAAGTATAAGTGCAATTCTTTTACATTAAATTAAAAACCGTTATTTTAAAAAGAAAGGGTGTTTAGAATATAATAACTAATAACTATAAAATGCATCTAAAGGTACTTGTCTCGCGGCATCAGCGTGTATTTCGAGATAAGGTGATCCAGATGTTTGCAGATAAGCATACAATGACCCGACAGGATGTGGTTGCAAGGTACAGTGATGTGATAGAGCGGTATGTGAATGAGAAATACAGGGGTGTTGAACGCGCGGTCTCCACTATCCTGAGCTATCACCGCCCTGTTGTGTTGAGTATAATACGAGACCCATGTGATGAGAACATATGCAGGATATGCGAACGAGACAAGCCGAATATAGAACGTTTGCGGCAACTGTACGGTGACCGAATAGCATTTTATGTACTCTTTGATAGCCTACCCGAAGCCGCTATCTACCACGTCATACATCAGGGCAAAGGAGAGAAACTGCTGCCCCTGAGTGCTATCATCAACAGCACTGGCGAGGTGATAAAATACTGGTCTGGCAGACCCGTCACGGTTGATGAATATCGTGAATATCTCGACCCGATGGTGTGAAATTTTAAAAATGGATACAAAGCTATAAGCTAAGTAAGTAGGTAAGTAGGTTATGAATAAAGATAGAGGGTGAGATGCCAAGATGTCACAGTTCAGAAAAGAAGCGCAAAGACCGAATTTCGTACGATTGGAAGAGGAGATATTGGCGCTGTGGGACCGTGAGAAGACATTTGAGCGTAGCGTAGAACAGAGGAAAGGGCGGGAGAAGTTCGTATTCATCGAAGGACCGCCGACAGCAAATGGGCTCCCGCACCCCGGGCATATCCTCACGCGTGTGATGAAGGACCTCGTGCTGCGATACAAGACGATGCGAGGCTTTTATGCACCCCGAAGAGCAGGTTGGGACACTCACGGTCTACCAGTAGAGATCGAGGTGGAGAAGGAACTGGGAATAAACACAAAAGGAGAGATCGAGGAGTTCGGAATCGAGAAGTTTAATCGAAGATGTCGTGACTCGGTATTCCGGTATGAGAAGGAATGGGTGAATGCAACAAGACGTGTGGGATTCTGGATAGATATGGATTCTCCATACATCACTTTCAAGAATACGTATATAGAATCAGTATGGTGGTCTTTGAAGGAGATATGGATGCGGGGATTGCTTTATAAAGGTTATAAAGTCGTTCCTTTCTGCCCCAGGTGCGAGACCACATTGAGCAGTCATGAAGTGGCACAGGGTTATCGTGATGTGGAAGACCCCTCTATCTACGTGAAGTTCAAAGTGAAGCGCGAGAGCCAGAGCCACCAGAGCCAGTCCTCATCCTCTGTAGATGCCACTCCTGTGTACTTCTTAGCCTGGACCACCACTCCATGGACTCTGATTGGTAATATCGCACTCGCGGTACATCCGCAGTATACTTACGTGAAGGTGAGGGTGAAGGAGGGAGAAGGAGATAACAATGAGAGTATTCTGATACTGGCAGAAGCTCGTCTGGATGACGTTCTGAGCAGCAATGAGCAGCATGAATATGATTATGAGATATTAGAGCGATTCAAAGGAGAAACTCTCGCGAATATAGAATATGAGCCGCTATTCGAGTACGCGAAGATATCGGGCGGAGCCTCACATAGGGTGATCAACGCCGATTTCGTCACTCTCGATGAGGGTACCGGTATCGTCCATATTGCACCTGCGTTTGGCGAAGTGGATTACGAAGTTTGTCGTAAGGGCAATCTGGGCTTTACACAGCCTGTGGATACCAAAGGACGATTCAAAGAAGAAGTAACACCACTGGCAGGGGTATTCGTGAAGGATGCGGATAATACAATAATAGAGTGGCTGAAGCAACGTGGGATTCTGTTTAAGGAAATGAGATATATGCACTCGTATCCTTTCTGCTGGCGCTGTGGCTCTCCTCTACTTTATTATGCGCGTGAATCATGGTTCATTGCAATGAGCTCACTACGTGATAATTTGATTGCGAATAATGAGAAGATAAGATGGTATCCGGCGCATTTGAAATATGGGCGATTTGGTAACTTTTTGGAGAATATAGAGGATTGGGCACTGAGCCGTGAGCGGTTCTGGGGCACGCCTCTGAATATCTGGATTTGCAGTTCCTGTGGTGCTGAATACTGTGTAGGGAGTATAAAAGAGCTAAGAGAACGAGCGGAGGGACCTGTTCCTGATGACTTGCACCGCCCCTATATAGATGCAGTGGTACTCCGCTGCGAGAACTGCGGCGGTAAGATGAAGCGTGTGAAAGATGTGATTGATTGCTGGTATGACTCCGGTTCCGCACCCTTCGCACAATGGCACTATCCATTTGAGACTGGTAATGAAGATTTCAGGGAGAATTATCCTGCTGACTTTATTACAGAGGCGATAGACCAGACCCGGGGCTGGTTCTACTCGCTACTGGCGGTATCAACTGCGATATTTGATGAGCCTCCGTATCTGAATGTGCTCTCTCTGGGTCATATTCTGGATGATAAGGGTGTGAAGATGAGTAAGAGCAAGGGTAACGTCGTGGACATAAACGCTATATTCAACAAAGAAGGTGCAGATGCACTAAGGTGGTATTTCTTCACTGCGGGACCACCCTATGAAGATATCAGGTTCTCAGAACGTGGTATAATGGAGAAGAACAAGAGATTCATGAATGCATTCTGGAACTCGTATTTCTTCTTCATCACTTATGCCACGATAGATAACTTCAGTCCAAGCGATAAAGAGATACCGGTGGAGAATAGGGCTCCTATTGATAGATGGATCATATCACGGTTGAACAGAGTGAACAAGGATGTGATAGCAGCAATAGAGAGCTTTGATATCCACGTTGCAGCGCGTAAGCTGGAAGATTTTGTTGTCAATGACCTCAGTAACTGGTACATAAGGAGATCAAGGAGACGATTCTGGGTACCTGAGGATAATCCCGACAAGGATTGCGCTTATCTAACTCTGTATGAAGTACTGGTGACATTGTGTAAATTACTGGCACCATTTGTACCCTTCATCACCGAGTATATCTACCAGAACCTGGTGAGGGGGTGTGACCCGGAACAACCGGATAGTGTGCACCTGTGTGATTATCCCTCTCATGTTGAATCGCAGATAGATATAGAGCTGGAAGATTCAATGCTTACGGTCATCAGGCTGGTGGAAGCGGGTAGACGGGCGAGGTCGGAGGCGGGGCTAAAGATAAGACAGCCCCTGAAGGATGTTGTTATCGTTTGCGGTGAAGCGGAAGCGGGAAAGTGTGAGAAGGTGCGTCAGCTCAATCTCAGTGAGATATTGAGGGATGAGTTGAATGTTCATGAGGTAAAATTCGCTACATCTGCACCTGCGGCTGCGTCTGGAATCGGGTATAAACAGGTGAGTGTGGACGGAGCAACCCTTTTCCTGAATACGCAACTGGATAAGGAGCTCAGGGATGAAGGTCTGGTGCGAGATATAGTGAGGCGTGTGCAGGGTATGCGGAAAGAGCTTGAGCTGGAATATACCGCGGAGATACGGATAATGTATGAAGCAGCGGAGGAGGTGGAAGAGGCAATCGAGAAGTTCGCGAGTTACATCTGTGCAGAGACTCTTGCCGTTGAGATAAGCCGTGTAAGTGAAAGGGAAAGGGAGAGCGAAGGAATATATGGCAAGAACTGGAAGATAGCGGGTAAGGATGTTTATCTTGCAATAGAGCCGCTAAACTGAATGGACATCACCTCAAATCCACCATCTCCGATACCTCAGGTCCTGTTGAGATCAATTTCACCGGTACACGCGTATCATGCTCCACCTTTGCAACAAAATTCTTCACATCCTTGCTCAGCTCGCTGTAGTCCTTTGCGCCACGACATGAAGGGTCTAATTTGTCCACACCGCTCAATGCCACCATTGTCGCTCCGTTTATCATCGCGGAGTAAGCAGCCATCTTCGCATCCCAGGTACCTATTCGTCTCTTGCGTCCTGTAACAGTGCCATATTCCTCGATATGCAGCTCGGTAGCTTCTGTATCCTCCATCTGAGTCGTAAAAGGACCCTCACCCACACGTGTTGGAAATGTCTTGAATACAACCACAACATCGTCCACACGCGTTGGACCAATGCCCACATCTGCTGCCATCTGAGATGCAGTTGTGTCCTTAGAAGTGACGAACGGATAAGTACCGTAGAGCAGTGAGATGCCAAAGCCCTGCGTCCCTTCTACCAGTACACGCCCGCCCCTGTCCAAGGTCTCATTTATCTCGAGCGGGACGTCACAGAGGAACTCCTTCAGCTCCTGGTTGTCTTTCGCCTGCTTCGCTTTCCGTAATGCGCGGTCGGCATTTGCGGGTCCACAGCCCGTGCCGGTTGTCCCTATCTTATCCTTCAATTCCGCATCTCCTCTATCCTGCTCTATATGCTTCGCCTCTATTATCCCGCATCGCCAGTCCACACCTACTCGCCCTTCAAGTCCGAACGACGTTACCTCCTGCGTGAGCACTCGTGGGTCAACCAGAACGCCAGCGCCAATAAGAAGTCGTGCAGACTCGTGCACAAAGCCTGAGGGTACCATCCGCAGTGCATACCGCTTACCCGCGACTTCAACGGTGTGCCCGGCGTTGGGACCCACACCTCCACGGGCTACCACCTCAGGTTTATCATGACGCGCCAGGTATGCAATGATCTTTCCTTTACCCTCATCACCAAAGAATCCCCCTACTACTATTATTGAAGGCATGTGTATCAATTGAAATAGAGGATGCTATGCTATAATAAATATAAGACGGGTTTATGAAGGGAGACCGTAGGTGTCCCAAAAACTTTCTTTAGAAAAGGAAGTTTAATCAAAGAAACAGGATTATTTGTGTGAAGCAATAGCATAAGCATAAGCATTTTTTAATAAAACTTTTTCTTAAAAAAGTTTTTGCGTAAGCGTTCTTAGTAAAGGTTTTTCCGCGAAGCGGAAAAAAAAAGTTTTGTTTCAAAACCTTCTTTCTAAAGAAAGAAGCTTTACCAAGAAAGAATTGTTTT
>JAGGRR010000201.1 GCA_021159465.1 Methanophagales archaeon | reverse complement strand
AACTGCTATAACTTCATCGAAAATTGCATTTGCTGTATTCTTCAGAATTATCTCTGTTCTCACTTTGGCAAACTCTTTGAACCCCTTGAGCTTTTCAGGCTCCTTTGAAAGGTTAAGGAAATCTTCAGGTTTCATTTTGTAATAAGTAGTTGCTATATCCTCATAGCCTTTGGGATATGGCAATCCAATGAGCACAGGTAAAATCTTTGTATTAGGGGCGAATTCCCAACATCTCATTGCTTTCAGTTGTTATGATGGAAGCTACAGCAGTCCCATGAGCGAGTGTTGCTTCCTCCTCGGGATATACATATACCGCATCTCCCCCTTTAAAATCGCTATTCAGGAGTTTATTCTTGTATGCTGGATGATTCAAGTCCATTCCTATGTCTATAATAGCCACTGTTACACCTTCTTTTGGAATCGTAAGCTTAGGTAGCATACCTATCTGTTTTAAGAAATGCTGTTTCTCAAAATACTCTCCATAGTTGTAAGTATATTCTATTATATCTGATTTCCTCACTGTAAGGCATCCTGAAAGCAAAATGCCGATCAACACAAAACCTGCTATTCCAACCACAGATTTTCTCATTTTACCTCTCCTCCTAACACTTTTAGTATCACCAATCCAACTATAGAGCCAATCAGTCCTGCAACCAATAATACAGTGAAAGAAGCGCTATATTCTCTTAAGAATCCTCCGCCCAAAGCACATGGTATAGATATGAGCCATATGTAAAACGTAGTTTTCCTCCATTTATTTTTAAACATTTTTCACCTCCTCCTATTAATCGGAGAAATTTCACCTGACGGTTTGCGGATAAAAGAAGAACTGCTACAGCAAACTTTGGAAGGGGCTTCGGCTCGAAATCTTTTATCTGCTGTTATATTCCCTAAGCGTAAGCAAAGGTTAAGGATTGCATGCACCCGTAGAAGTCCGCCAGAACCTCTTAAAAGATCAATCATTCTCATCAAATATAAACAACTCCTCAATTGTTGTGTTCAATACTTTGGCTATTTTATATGCAAGTTTAAGGGATGGATTATACTTGCCTTTTTCCAAGAAAACGATAGTCTCTCTTCTAACCCCTACTTTTTTTGCTAACTCTTCTTGAGTGAGATTGTATCTTGCTCTATATTCTTTGATCCTCGTTTTCATTTCAATCCCTTTCTAGAAAAGTAGAATCTCAATAGAAACCATGAGTAGATCCCAATGAGCAAGGAGATCTCATACATTTCTCTCAAATTCACCCTAAGTATCCCATAAAAAT
>JAGGRR010000200.1 GCA_021159465.1 Methanophagales archaeon | reverse complement strand
GTGTCGTTTTGATTGACATTGCCTTTTCTTTGGGTTTCAGGGATAAAGTAAGCCTACAAAGGCTTGCTGAATGGTGACATTTTGGTGAGGGTTAAATATATAAATGCGGAATATAGGTTAAAAGATTTAGCTTTTCCTTCTTTCACTCTTTTCTCTGCCTCTTCCACACTCTTCACACACTCCTCTCTGAATATCTCTTCCGGTGGATAAATGTTCCCCAAGTGCATCAATGATGCTTCTCACAACTCTTTATCTTATCCTCTCCTCGATTCTCGACGCAAGTCGCTCTACAGGTTCCTCTTCATTTGCTTCCATTTTCTCTTTCATTATTTCATTCGAGTATCTGAGGAACCCTCTTCTTCAACTGCGGCATTACCTCATCAGATACGAGAGGTGGCACCCTTATCTCTCTAACTGGCTTTAATAACTCTATTATCTCCAATGTGGAAAGCTCTTCTGCTCGTATTCGTATCGAAGCCTCAAGTTGTACCGCTGTGAGGTACTTCTCTGGTTCAAATACAAATATCTTGCCCGGTTTTATACCTATGACAGCATCCACGTCCTTTAATGTACTATATGGCAATGGCAATGCCACATCTGAATAACTCTCAATGACTATAAGATCATATTCCCTGCGCATCAACATGAACGCCTGCTCGGCTGCGCGATTATAATACTCACTCGTTAGCTTATTCAGCGTGTTCAGGTCATGAACATGGAAGATACGCGATGCCCCTGCACATAACTCAGTGAAGAGAGTCTCGTCATATCTATACTCTGTCGGTAACGCATCATTCACAACCACTAAATTCGTGGCTTCCGATTTACGCCAGAGCGTT
The DNA here is from genome assembly GCA_021159465.1 of Methanophagales archaeon. NCBI lineage: Archaea > Methanobacteriati > Methanobacteriota > Methanomicrobia > Candidatus Methanophagales > Candidatus Methanophagales archaeon. Next base: position 9,133 of record JAGGRR010000200.1, on the reverse strand, counting down.
ACGCGGTCAATGACGAAATAAGGGATCCGGGTCACTGGATCGATGTGTGGTGGCTCTGTCCATAGTCTGTGGAAGGGATTGACAAATTCCTCCTCTAATGCAGCACTCACAGAGCCTGGAGTAGAAGCGAGCTTCAACATCTTTGCATCCTTGCCATATAGTCTACCCCGTGATAGCGCTTCCTGCACCACATCATAATCATACCAGATGCTGTTCCCGGCTCGCGGCTTGAACCCGCATACGGAGTACTCTTGCACTCTAAAATAATCTAATATCGCACACGCAAGGCTCGTCTTACCCGCATCCAGCTCCTTCAAACCCACAATCAATATCTTGTAGACCATCTATGCTTATGCTATGATGACTTCGCTCGCTTCTTCCCACCCTTGCTCTGCTTCTGCTTTATGTACCTCTTCCTCTTCGACTCCCTCCTCTCTATGTACCACCGCAATATACCTGCATTTAGCAGCCAGGTGTTCATCAGGTCCATAACAAGCCCGAACAGGAGCACGATTGATATATCCTTCAATATGGTAATATCAATCAAAAAGGATACAATGAACATCGCAAAGATTGCAACGATGGTCGTTGAGGTCATCATTAGACCCGTCTTCATCGCACTTCTGATATTATCAAACAATTCGCCCTTCTTACGGAGCAGATTGGTAGTGAGTAAGATATCGGAGTCCACAGAATAGCCTATAAGCATGAGTAATGCCGCTACTGTCCCAAGCGATAGCTTCATGCCTATTATGTCCATGCAGGCGATGGCGATAGTAATATCCGAGAAGGCAGAGAGGACGACGGCAAAAGAGGGAACAAAGATTCGAAACACCACAAATACCACAATAGCCATCAACAAGAAGGCAGTTATCAGTGCAAACAATGCCTGACGCTGGTATTGTTTACCAAATACCGCACTTATGGTCTTTATCTCATATCTGCCCCCGTATTGCATCTCTAACCTGTCGAGCAACCTATGATACTCCTGTGATTCACTGGATATATCAAATTCCAACCTTTTCTCATTGCCTATCCCCGTCTTAGCCACCAGAACCAGTGGCAAATCTGCAAATTCCGCTCTCAGCTCATCCGCGCTCTTGTCCGTTGATATCTTCACCATCGTACCACCGATGAAGTCCATTCCCAGACGCACCGGTGAACCCACACTCACCTGTGTATATCCAAGAATTACAAAAGAGGCGAGTAGCAGGATTAAGGGTATAAGAACCAGTTTCTTCACTTCGTACCTCGTTATATCCACCTTCTCAAACTGACGCTCTCCTATCATCCTCATCTTATCTTTTATCTATCCTTATATCTGAAGAGATAAAATAAAGTAAGTTATGGTTTGTTATGGTTTGATGTGATGAGTATAAATGGGAGGCGATGATGAAGGATGAAGGCTCTTCTCATGGTCAGTGGGAGCGCGCATAACGCGGATATGTATTACGCCACGCGATTTCTTTCTTTAGATCCCTTCATCTTTATCCGCAACACCCGTGGCAAAGCTATCCTGATCGTATCGCCAATGGAGTACGAGAGAGCGAAGAAAGAGTCCATTTTGAGCGAAATTCGTTCCACAGCGGATTATGGCGGTGCCAGCGTGGATAAGAGACGTGATGAGCTGATAATATTAAAAGCACTGCGGGAGGAGGGCATAGATGAGGTTGAAGTGCCGAAGTACTTCCCTGTCTCTATCGCAGATTCGCTGCGGAAGGAAGGGATAACAGTAACTCCAGTGGAAGAGCTCGGAGTGACAAAAGAGCGTGAAACAAAGGCTGAATGGGAGATAGAATACATAAAGAAAGCTCAACGCGCTTGTGAACATGCAATGAGGGTAGCGATAGAGGCGATAAGGAACTCCAGAATTGATGGTGAGCGCCTGGTGGCAAATGGCGAGATACTGACCTCAGAGCGAGTGAGAGCGTCCATAGAACATGCTCTGGTCGATTCCGGATGCAGTTGTGACGGTGGCGAACCGATAGTGGCATGTGGAAAGAAAGCTTCTAATCCCCATTTCTCAGGGCACGGGACCATCTTCGCACACGAACCTGTCATCATTGATATATTCCCAAGATTGAAATCCGGGCGATATTTCGCTGATATGACGAGGACGGTATCGCGTGGTGACCCTTCAAGTAGAATAAAAGAGATGTACGAAGCAGTTAAATTTGCACAGGAGTCTGCTGAAGAGTCTGTGAGGGAAGGTGTGATGTGCAGCGATGTCCATAACCTGGTATGTGATATGTTCGAGGATATGGGTTATGAAACGATAAGAAACCATGCTCACGCTAATAGAGGGTTTATTCACTTTACAGGGCATGGCGTGGGGCTGGATGTGCATGAGAGTCCAAGTGTTGGGGATAATGATTACGTTCTCCGGGAAGGGAATGTGATAACAATAGAACCTGGACTGTACGAGCCCGGGGTAGGAGGTGTGCGATTGGAGGATATGGTGCTCGTGCATAAGAACGGCTGTGAGAACCTGACCAGATTCGAGAAGAGACTTGTAATTTAGGTGACGAAAGGCAAGATAAACACAAACACATATAGTGTTAGCACACAACTTGAGCCTCTGTCATCTCCATCTGAAATGTACCCGAAAGTTATATTAGTAACCTCCGCCATCTGTAAATTCTATATGGAGATAGCATAAAAATGTATGTCCAAAAGAAGGGAGGAAAGGGAATCAGGTGGATATTCTTCATTGTAGCGATTTTGCTTTGCACGATGACCACTCTGATCGCTGTTTGCACTGCCGAGCAGGTGGATTTATTTCTTTTGATGGATGGTTCAGGCAGTATAAGTGCTGCGAATTATTCAACGCAGTTACGCGGGTATGCCTGTGCGATAAAGGATCCGGAAGTAATCCCCCAAGATGGTTCTGTCCTGCTATGTGTAATCATGTTCGGATACCCGCCCACACATGAACACTTCTTTTATTACCACAAACCTGCTCCACCTGGCTACATACCCTACGCAAGGGTGATAGTCCCCCCCACTGTGATAACTAACCAGACGGTAGCAAATTCTATCGCTGATACCATAAATAATACGCCACAGCCAGGAGACCACACACCCATGGCAGAAGCGTTCATATTGGCGAATAAGACTCTGACAGCTGCTATTCAGGCTGGTATTGCGCAACAAGATGCCCTTCATATAATTGACATATCTTCAGATGGACGTCCAAATTGGATACGTGGAGGTTTCATAGAAGTACCCGAGGCTGCGGTGGATGCCACATTCCAGGCGAGGGATGATGCAGTGCTGAAGGGATATTTTGACAGAGTGAACGTTCTGGGTGTTGATATCATGAATGAAGGACCTCGTCCATATCCATATAATCGGGATTTCCTGTATCGGCTCAGGTATCCACAGCCAGGCGCGGTATCACCGGGCTTTTATATGGAAGCAGCTAATTGGACGGTCTTCCCGGAGAAGATAAGGGAGAAGATTATGAGGGAGATACCCGGGCTCACCATCACCAAGAAGGTTGATAGGGCAGAATGCCACCCTGGCGACATATTGACCTACACGATAAATTACAGCAGCACCGGGAACCTGAACCTTACAAAAGTTATTTTGACTGATGCAGTTCCTGCAGATACCACAGTGGTGAACGGGAGTATATCCGGTGGTGGTAGTATCAATGATAGTAACATTACATGGAACATAGGCAACCTTGGGATTGGTGCATCTGGAACGCAGTCATTCCGGGTGATAGTTCATGGTAATCTCGTGAATGGAACATTGATACAAAACGTAGCCACAATAGATAGCAATGAGACCTTACCAATCAGTGATTTTGCAGTTACAACGGTCATTGTGAAGCCGATCTACAATTTAGTTGCCTATAAGACTGTGGATAAGAAGTTCGCTGCACCAAATGATACTCTTGTATACTCCATACACCTCCGCAATGCTGGTACAGTCACACTTACCGGTGTCAAGATAAAGGATGGAATACCAGAGAACACGACGTATATAAGGGAGAGCATGAGCTTAACTGGTATACCGCTGACCGATGCAGCGGATAGCGATCGTGGAACGTTCTTCATATCGAACAACACGCTGATTTGGGATGTAGGTACACTGGAACCAGGAGCAATAGAAGAAGCCACATTTAAAGTCAGAATAGACCCTTTCGTACCTCAAGGCACAGTGATAAATAATACCGCGACGTTGTGGTCAAACGAGACACCGCCTATCAACCGCTCAGTTATAACGATTGTGAGAATCCCACAGAAAGTGCCGGTACTCATGCCTGCAGGTCTTGCTGTTTTAGTCGGACTGCTGATTGCAATCGGATATCTGAAAGGAAGAAGTAGAAGTAGAAGATGAACATCTTCTTTTCTTTTTACCATCAACAACTAAGCGGTAAAAATGAAGCGCGATACCAGAGATAGCGGGGGGGAAGAGAAAGAGAAGAGCAATACAAAAAAGTATGTCTTCTCCTTTCTGATGCTTTGTCTCGTCTTTTATCTCTTTTATTATCTCACAACCGGGTCAGGGCTTATGCTCCATGTAAGAACTGCCACCGCGTTGATCTTAGCTTCTATATTCTCATTAGCGGGCATGGATGTGGCGGTGAAAGGTACAATATTATCTGTTAACGGGTTTAGTCTGGACATAATAGATGAATGTACCGCGGTTTTTCCCGCGATCATTTATAGCTCCTGTATCCTTGCATATCCCGCGAGGCTGAAGAAGAAGAGTCTTGGTATCCTCATTGGTGTACCCGCCCTTTATGCGATTAACCTCTTCCGTATCGCCATACTTACCTTTGTGGGTCTGTATAATCCCAATATGATGGAGTTTGTGCACGTGTATCTATGGCAGGGTTCATTTATAATATTCGTGGTGGTACTATTCCTGATATGGCTGAAGATAGCGAATGAGAGTGGAGAGGGATAGGGGTAGAAGAGAGGCGGTAGAGAGATGTGAGATATTGAATTTGAACAGGAATCAGCTCTTGCTCTTCCTGATTGAGTTCCTGGTCGTAGCTGCGATCTTCTTAGCAGGCTGGTATTACATAGGGAGATGGTACCAGAATCTGGTCTTCTACATCGCGAGGATTGTTCTACTCGCTATGGGATATACAAAATTGGAAATCGGAGCATTGAATTTATCCGATGCTTATCTCGTGAATTTCAATCTGGTACCTCTGATCGCGTTAGCAGTGGTGACACCGAAGCTAACGTTGAAGAAGAGAATTGAGATACTCGTAATAGGAATCCCTGTCTTGTTTCTCCTGCATGTTCTGGACATAGTGGTACGATTCCCCATGTATATAAACCATTCGGAATTTGCGAGGATGGTTTATGCCTCAATTGGGGTTGCATGGATGGCAGTACCCTTTATCATCTGGGTTGTGATTGCTGTCTCCTTACGAACTCAATGACCCCCTTTATGCCGTCTATCAGTCCATGCGCATAGTTTATACAGCCGAAAGCGGTGAGATAATCGCCCTTCGCAAGGTAATACCTCGCATCTTCACAATACGCCCTCGCAAGCTCCAGCACTTCCCAATCCCCTTCTCCAAGCTCCGTGATGCTCTCCTCAAAGAGCGCTATATCCTTCTTTATCCGCTCCTCTTCCCCTTCTTTCATTCTCATATCCTTTCTATTTTAACCTGTTTCTATCATTATAGGTAGGTAATAATGCTAATGCCTGAAAGGATTAGAAAACGTGATGGGAAAGTAGTGAGATTCGAGCGTATGAAGATTACATCTGCGCTTTATAGAGCGATGACGAGCGTGGGCATAGAGGCAGAGGTTGCCAGCGAGCTCGCCGATAGGCTCTCGAAGAAGGTGGTGAATGAGATAGATAAGCTATTTGATGGGCGTATACGTATACCAACAGTTGAGGATGTACAGGATATAGTGGAGCAGGTACTGATAAGAGAGGGTCTGGATAAAGTTGCAAAGGCGTATATCCTCTACCGACAGCGTCATGCGGAACTTCGATATCTGAAGCACTTCATAGGCGTGCGAGACGATTTAAAACTCTCGGTGAATGCCGTTGAGGTGCTTAAAAAACGATACCTATTGAGGAACTCCCGTGGTGAGGTTGTAGAGAGTCCGATGCAGATGTTGAAGCGTGTTGCGAGTGCAATTGCTCGTGCGGAACGTTACTATGGTAAGAGCATGGATGAAGTGAATGAGATAGAACGCGGTTTTCTAAGATTGATGCGGAACCTCGAATTCCTGCCAAATAGTCCCACATTGATGAATGCGGGCACAGAGCTTGGGCAGCTCGCTGCCTGTTTCGTATTACCCATTGCGGACTCGATGGTGAGTATCTTTGATGCGGTCAAGAATGCGGCATTAATTCACCAGTCGGGTGGTGGTACCGGGTTCTCATTCTCACGGCTGAGACCGCGAGGCGATGTAGTGAGGTCAACCGGTGGAATAGCATCGGGTCCTGTATCTTTCATGCGCGTCTTCGATGTCGCTACGGAGGTGATAAAACAGGGCGGTAAACGAAGAGGAGCGAATATGGGCGTTCTCAGGGTTGACCATCCTGATATAAAGGAATTTATAAGAGCGAAGGAGAGTGGTGGATTCCCAAATTTCAATATCTCGGTCGCCGTCACCGATGCGTTCATGCACGCGGTAGAGCGGGATGAGGATTATGGACTCGTGAATCCCCGGACGAACGAGGAAGTGAAGCGAATAAATGCGAGGGAAGTCTTTAATGAGCTCGTAACCTATGCATGGAAGACCGGTGACCCCGGTATCATGTTTATAGATGAGATCAACAGGCACAATCCCACACCAGCAGCAGGCGAGATAGAAGCGACGAATCCATGTGTAACTGCAGATACATGGATAATGACTGCTGAGGGTCCACGGCAGATAGAGGAATTGATTGGCAAGAAGTTTGTTGCAATAGTAAATGGTGAGGAATGGGAGAGTTCAGAAGAGGGATTCTTTGAGACCGGAATGAAACCGGTTTACCGATTGAAGACAGCAGAAGGATTTGAATTACGTCTGACAGCAGACCATCCAGTTATGAAAGCGGGTAGAATAACAAGATATAAAGTTGAGACGCAATGGAGCAATGCAGGGGATTTAAAGCCGGGCGATAAGATTATCATCAATAATCACAGGGATTTTGGTAATGGTAATTGGGGCGTTAAGGGTGAATATATAGAGGGTGAGGGCTATTTAATTGGTTTGCTCCTGGGAGATGGAACAATAAAAAGGTTAGCGAAAGAGCTTGAATTAAATCCAAATCCCGGGATGAAGATGATAACCAGGAAGATAGAGAGGACATCGGTGGATTTCTGTAGAGGTATATTAAAGGGGCTCTTTGATGCCGATGGTTCAGTTCAGGGGGACCAATCAAAAGGTGTCAGCATAAGGCTGGCACAGAGTGATATCGGGATTCTTAAGGTGGTTCAACGTATGCTTTTACGATTCGGGATATTCTCAAAGGTTACAAAACCCCAGCATGAATTGGTAATCTCTAACGATAACATATTGTATTTCGCTGAGAGGGTAGGATTTAATGATGCGGAGAAGATGGAAGAACTTGAAAAGGCTATACGGAATTACAATATGAGAATGAATCGAGAACGGTTTGTAGCATCCGTAGAGGAAGTAGTTCCGGATGGTGTAGAGAAGGTTTATGATGTTAAAATTCCGGGAATAAATGCGTTTGATGCCAATGGTTTTGTTGTGCATAACTGTGGCGAGCAGCCTTTGTTAGCGTACGAATCATGCAATCTGGGCTCTATCAATCTCGCGAAATTCGCTAAGAGCGGGGATAGAGAGATAGAGTGGGATAGACTCAGGGAAGCAATCAGGCTCTGTGTGAGGTTTCTTGATGATGTCATTGATGTGAATAGGTATCCATTGCCGGAGATAGAGCGGATAACGAAGGCGAATCGTAAGATAGGGCTCGGAGTGATGGGTTTCGCGGACTTATTGATCAAGCTTGGGATAGCGTATGACTCAAAGGATGCGCTTTTGCTGGCTGAGAAGCTCATGCGGTTCTTTACAGAAGAGGCGAGACAGTGCTCTGTTGAACTCGGTCGTGAGCGTGGCTCTTTCCCTAACTTCGAGCTCAGCGTTTGGAACGCAAAATACGATGCGATGCGTAATGCTACGGTGACCACAATTGCACCAACGGGAACAATAGGCATAATAGCCGCTTGTCTTCATGGCGATACTTTAATTTCTACAATAGAAGGCAAACAAAGAATAAAGGATTTGGTAGGAAAAGAACCTTATGTTTACTGTTGCGATAATAATTCCATAAGAGTCAGAAAAGCTTATGGGGTAAGAAAAACAAGAGAAAAAGCAGAGGTTTGGAGGGTCAAGTTTGATACTGGAGACGAGCTAATAGCTACCCCAGATCATCTGGTGATGCTAAGCGATGGGAGCTATGAAGAAGTGAGGAATTTGAAGATTGGAGCTTCGGTTAGGAGTTTTGAGAGGAGTCTATGGTTCCCTGAAGCAGAAGGTCAAGAACCAACTTTTGTTCTGCGGATGACTAATTTGCCAAGAGAACAGAAGAATCACAGGGTCGTAGATGTTTCATTTTATGGCTATACTGATACATATAATATGGAAGTTCCAGGCTGTCATAATTTCGTTGCTAATAACGTCCTTGTCCATAACTGCTCCAGCGGGATAGAGCCTATATTCGCAGTTGCATTTGTTAGGAACGTAATGGGCGGTATGCTGGAGATAAACGAATTGTTTGAAGCGATAGCGAAGGAGAAGGGGTTTTACAGTAAAGAATTGATAACCGGGATTGCAAAGCGGGGCTCAGTACAGGATATAGAAGGTGTTCCAGAGGAAGTAAAAAGGGTGTTTGTTACTGCTCTTGACATCTCGCCTGAGTGGCATGTGCGAATGCAGGCAGCGTTCCAGCGATATACCGATAATGCGGTCTCTAAGACGGTGAATCTACCTGCTGATGCGCCATGGCAGGCAGTGAAGCGTGTGTTCTCCTTAGCTTATGAACTCAAATGCAAGGGCGTTACTGTTTATCGGTATGGATGCAAGGAAGGTGTTCTATCGCCTGGAATACCGAAGTTAATGCTTGAGGAATATGTGAGAGCTGATACTGAATATACAGGTGAATGCAGGATATGCTCGGTGTAGGTATAAATTGA
>JAGGRR010000199.1 GCA_021159465.1 Methanophagales archaeon | reverse complement strand
TCACGAAGGAAGGAGAACAAGTTCAAGTATCGCCCCGGGAAGTAGAACAGGTGATGTGGCGAAAACAAATAGTCATGGGTGAAGATAGGCGATTAGAGATAGCGAAAGAGATAATGGATTGTGCAATTTACAACAAGTTGCGAATTTTGCAGAGTTTGGCGAAGAATAGAGAGGTGAATTTCGATAAAGAGACAGAATATCTAAAAGGACGTAGAGCAGCTCTACGGAGTATAAAGGAGAATGAGGCATTAATGGGCGTTGAGGGAGGTGCAACGAAGACGTATTTTGGTGCATTAAGGAAGATAATCCCGGAGGAGTTTGGATTTGAGAAAAGAGAAAGACATCCACCACATGACCCTGTGAATTCAATGCTGAGCTATGGATATACAGTACTTAAGTCGAGGGTGGAATATAGCTTGATGCGAGCGGGCTTGAATCCCTACGAGGGTGTTTTACATGTAGCATATCGTAATCGTCCGGCGTTGAGTTTCGATTTGATGGAAGAGTTCCGGCAGCCGATTGTTGATAGAGTTGTGATAACCCAGATAACCCAGAAACAAGTGCGAGAGGACGAATTTGAGAGAAGAGAAGATATGTGTTATATGAGTGAGGGAGTGAGGAGGAGGTTTTTAGAGGCGTTATACAGCAGATTTGAGGATAAATATACCTTCCATGGCGAGAGATTAGAGTTTCTGGACATCATTTTCGAGCAAGCGAAGTCATTGGCAAGGGCGATAAGGAATGACGAGAGATTAGAGGGGTTCAGGTACCGTTGAAGATGAAGCAAGAGCGGCATTTGTATATCGTTTATGACATCAAAGAAGATTCTACACGCAATCATCTTTCCAGACGGCTCGCATATTATGGATTACGGAGAGTGCAATACAGCGTATTCAACGGGATAGTAACGATAAAAGATAAGGAATCGCTCGTAAAGGAGATAAACGAGCTGGAATTGGGAGAGGAGGATAAGATACATGTGATAGACCTGTGCGAGGCATGTAGAAGGGAAATGATAATAATAGGGAAGATGCCGGAAGTTAGAGAACATATTGTCGTGTGAATATTTATGGCTGGTGAGCACCAATAATATATATTGGTATCTTCTCAATCATGAGCAGCCAGGCATATCAAAAGATATAAATAGGGTGAGAACATACTTGAAAATGGGAATGGGGTAAAATTTTGAGGGTTGCAAAGGAGTCTAAGAAAACAAGGATTGAAACGCGGAAAAGCTCGGCTCGTATCGCATGATTGCATCTATCAGGTTGCAAAGGAGTCTAAGAAAACAAGGATTGAAACATCAAACCTTTTAGAAAAAGGTTTAATCCAAAAACAGGTTCGGGGTTT
>JAGGRR010000198.1 GCA_021159465.1 Methanophagales archaeon | reverse complement strand
TATTTATTGTCCCATCAGAAATAAGAGATGCCGGTAAATATTGAGTTTTGAAATACGATTCTTTCAATTTGAAAAGCAAAGATTTATCTGCAAATTTCTCCACATCAACATTCTCCACAAATGGTAAAAGGTCTTTTATCAGGTTCAAAAGCTTTCTTCTTCTCTCTCTGTTCTCTGTAATGTTCTTAAGAATAATAGGTAAATTGATTCCATTCTCCTCTAATTCGGCTTTTCCTGTGATAGGAGTGGCTTTTTTAGCTAATTTGGGGTCAAAATCGTATATTGAGATTTCACTAAAAATCTCTTCTAATGGAGGAGGAAAGTATGGTGTTTCAAGGAGAAGTTTATGCTCTGGTAGCGTTTCTTCTTGCAAAAATGGTGGAAATATGACCTCTTTTTTCAGTAGCACATTCGGTGGTATGTTAAGAACAACTTGTACCCTTCCATTGCTACGTGAGATAAGAATTTCTCCATCACCAAGTATTTCTTTCTCTTCAATTTTTTTCCCTTTTCTCTCTAACTTGAAGAATTTACACTTTTGACTTAATTCATCATTCACTATTCTAAATCCAGAACCTCTTTTATTTCCTTTAAATCTTAACGCAAATTCGTATATCACTTCATAGGTTTTTATGCCTATTAAACCCACTTTTGTCTCTAGTCCCCATCTGAACTCTTGATCAGAAACAACTTTTATGGACAAAGGCTCAGAGGCTCCTATATTCAGGTTCCGGAGATATTCCACACCTCCCTGCATAGATATTGCGTTATCTAAGCCTGAACTTGTTATATCTCTCAAAAATTCAAAGATATGGACAAAATTGGACTTCCCGGATGCATTTGCACCGATTATCACATTGAATTTTCCAAGATCAATCTTTAACTCTTTAAAACTTTTAAAGTTTTTCACTTCTATTCTTTTTATGCTCATCTTCCCAACCTCCTATTTATTTGGGTAAAACCACCATTGTAGCTCCTGTAGGGTGCTTCTATTTCCCAAGCTCGTGAATCTGACTTTTTCCATGACTTTTTCTCATTTTATGCCTCCTTTACCCTTAATTTCAATTAATATTCATCTACATTTAAAGGTGTCACCCCAGTGCCACTCCTTAAACCTTTCTACAATATCGCCCAACGTTTGTGGATATCAGAAGCCCCCGAAGAAGGGGCACCACTTATTCCCATAATTCCATTAATCTTTCATATATGAACTGCTCGGATAATGCTCTATCTGGACCCTTTTCACTTCCTTACCAGCTCTTTTCGGCACTATCTCCAGCTCTGCATGCCTGAATTTGGCTCTTAATTCTTTACCCTGGTATAAATAATCGAGGAATAAAGCGAGCGCAGCAATCTCGGAATGCGGCTGATTACCCACTGCAATATTCCAGTCTGCGACTTCATAGACATCAGGTGGTACCTTCTCCGCACCGACAATGACCAATATGCGATTGTTCGTTGCACACCCTCTTATCTCGTCAATCACGTCAAGGATGTTCTCACCGTACATTGTGAGATGACATACCTTTCCCCCTTCTCGTTTCCATCTCGTCACCGCTTCGCGCCATTTCACACCGGTCTGTACAAAGAAATCACCACCCCAGCGCTTCGTAACATCGCTTATGCTCCTCTCCACCGTTTTATCCTCCGTTGTGAGAAGCATACCACTTGCTCCCAATGCACGTGCAACCAGCCCGATATGTGTAGTAACTCGTTTATCTCGCTGAGGACGGTGCCCTAACCTCAATACTACAATCTCCATTCATTTACTATTACTCTATGATGTGAAAGTCAACACCTGCCGGAAGAGGCGTAACAGGCGGCAGAGAAGGTTTGTAGCCGCATATAACCGCTCTATTTACAGGTGGCAACTTCATAATCCAGTTCTCAGCAACGGTATACTTAAAACCATGGTCATGGATCCATCGCTGAAGCTCTTCTATCTCACTCCCACCCGCTGTAAAGACTGTGGAGAACGAGAACAATAATATTGAGACCACCACGACCACAGATATAAGCTCCTTCATCTACTCTATCACTGATTAAATATACGCTACTTATCTATATATAAACCTTTGGATGTGTTGTGCTAATGAAACAGCATGCGTAGCTATAGCCACTATCTGAAAGGGATAAGCACGAACATACTTCTACTGGGTGTTGTCAGTTTCCTGAACGACTTAAGTAGCGAGATGATTATCCCGATTCTACCCCTGTTCATTAAAGCTTTAGGCGGTACTGGCTTGATTTTAGGGGTTATTAGTATTGTAGGGTTAATAGGAGGATTACAGGAAAGCATCTCGAGTATATTAAAGGTTCTTTCTGGTTACTGGTCTGATAGAATAGGAAGGCGTAAACTATTTGTATCCTCTGGCTATTTCACGTCCGCATGCTTTAAATTGCTTCTGGCATTCTCCACAATCTGGCAGCACATATTGGTCTTCGCCAGTTTTGAACGCGTGGGTAAGGGCTTGAGAACAGCGCCAAGAGATGCAATCATCGCGGATTCTATGCCCGAAGCGAGAGGTAAGGGATTTGGTATCCACCGCGCACTTGATACTTCTGGTGCAATCACTGGCGGCATAGCTGCGCTTATATTATATTGGTTTTTAGCGTTCAGTTTCAATCATATCATATTTATAGCTGCAATAGTCGCTTTTCTTTCCTTAATGCCACTCTATTTTGTAAAAGAAGGAAAAAGAGAACCGCAGGATATAAAATTACAGATAAGCCTGAGAAAACTGCCAAAACCTCTTAAGTTGTTCATTATGGTGGCTACCGTTTTCGCATTAGCCAATTTCACCTATATGTTCTTCATATTAAAGGCAGAAACAGCGTTTTCGTCCGTAATGCCGGTGAAGGAAGCAAGAGCTCTTGCTATACTCTTATATGTCTTTTTTAATATCTTCTACGCAGTGCTTGCCATCCCTTTTGGCACACTCTCAGACCGAATAGGGAAGAGGAAAGTGCTTATTTCTGGCTACTTACTGTTCTCTGTGACCTGTCTTGGATTCGCTTTCTCCGATTCACTCGCCGCATTTTTAGTTCTATTTCCGCTTTATGGCATGGTGTATGCAATAGTAGATGGTAACCAGCGGGCTTTTGTCTCTGACCTGTGCACAGAAGATATAAGGGCAACTGCTCTGGGCACTTTTCATACCCAGATAGGTGTGATTGCTCTGCCGGCAAGTTTAATAGCGGGATTTCTATGGACTCTAACGCCTACGCATAGCTGGACATTCCTATTTGGCAGTTCGGTCAGTCTCATCGCCTCTATTCTATTTCTCATGCTCCGAAGGTATTTCAGTGAGTGAGCTTCTCATCTCCTTAAGGTAGGTAGCTGCTGGACTGCAGATATAGAAAGCGGCTAAAGCGGTAATGATAGCAGTGGGATAAATGAACAGCGGGGAATGTAACGCGTAGAATAGTATCAGAGCGAAGAAGATGCAGCCCAGTGGAATCACTATTCTCATATCTCTAAGGTTTCTATATCGTATCCTGCTCGTCATAAGGATGCATAGAGCAGCCATTAAAAAGTTCAGGAATAATGAGCTTACAAGGTGCAGGTGCAGTTCGAGCGCAAGCAGCATAAAAGAAGCCAGAACTACCGCACTGCCTGTGATTGGTAAACCCTCAAAGTCCACGTCCATATCTCCTGTGGTAGCTTCTGCTGCTCTTGCATCGAATCTCGCGAGTCTTAACTCTCCACATATCAGATACGCACTGCATACCACAGTCATGAGACGGTCGTTTATCAACACGAAGGCGAGGATGGCAGGTGCAGTGCCAAAGGAGACCATATCAGCGAGCGAATCGAGGTATCTGCCCATGTGCGAGCTTTCTATCCTCCTCGCTACCAGTCCATCCAGACCATCAATAACCGCTGCTGATAGAATAACCACAAGTGCATCCTTTAATGCCTCACTACCACCAGAGAGTACAAGCAGGATGGCTAAGAAGCCTAATAACGCATTACAAATGGATATTAAATCGGGTAGTTTTATCAGCTTTAGAATATTGATATTCAGGTCGTCATTCTGCATTTCCGTAAGACTTCCTTAAGCTAAACTATGCATTGATGATCTTCATGATATCATCTATTGAATCTGCATATTCCACATGGATACCTATATTCTTCTCGATGTACTCCTTTGCATCTTCAACTACCGGGTTCTCTCGGATTATAGTTATGAGTCCTACCTGCTCTCTCACTTCCTCATATCTTATGAGATGACTGTTCTCGCGTGGCAGGATAAAAATTCGTTTGCCTGCTTCTTTTGCCGCCTTCGCCTTCTCTATAACGCCCCCTATCTTACCAACATGCCCATTCGAGCTGATTGTTCCGGTCATAGTGATATCGGAGGGGAGTGAGATATCCTTCAGCGCAGCAATAATGAGCGTTGTCATAAGTGCACCAGCACTGGGTCCATCCACTTCCGGAACTTTTGATGACGCTTCAACACTGAAGATCACATCGCTTCCCGAGAGATCAATACCTGTGTAATTCTCAGCGGCAATAACCGCGGTATTTGCCGCATCCTGGAATACAACGCCCATTAGTGGCTTTGTTACAACAAGTACACGCCCATGCCCGGGCTTTATATCAACAGAGACCTTGATCATTGTCCCATTCTCTACAATCTCACGACTGTAAAAGGGGTAGTTACCGTGGTATTGGATACGGCGCATCACTGCGGGAGCTTCGAGCTGGGCACTACCTTCTTCTCCTATTGCAGTAGTTCTGTTTATTTGCGCCTTCAATGCAGCAAGCTCACTTCTGTACACCTGTAACTGCTCCCTCGCCTGCTGCAACGAGAGATTTGTCTGGTAAAGCTCCTTAACCAACCATGCATTCGCCGCTTCAAGGCGGTTCACATGCTCTCTAAGCTCTGTAGGGTTCACCTGCTGCTGGTTAAGCTTAACCACGAGGTATGCATTTGATACGATAGAAGCAACGAGCAGAACAAACATCACTATAAATGTTAAAGTCTTCTTTCCCATCTCTTATCACTCGCTATTATTTTTTAATATTTTATAAATAAAAAGCACCCATCGGCTCAACACTTTGCGCTATCATGATGTTTATGCTTGCTTATGTTTGTGCTTACTCAGAGAACGTAGCAGTAGCTCCCTTATCTGTGCCTTAAAATCCGCCAGTGAACCTTCGTTCTTTATAACCACTGATGCTTTCTTCATCGCCTCCCCCATACCCCATCCTATCTCACGCTCCTCTCGTCTTCTGAACTCCTCGAGACTTAAAGAGTCATCACCTCTACCACGTTTTTTTAGCCGGCTATACCTGAGAAAAAGAGGTGCATGGATGTTAACAAGCAGGAAATCAGCACCAAATCGCACTTTAAATGCCTCCACCTCCGCTATTCCCCTTATACCATCAACAACAACCACCTCACTGCCTGCTTTTTCACTCGCACGCTCTATATACGGTATACACCTCTTTGCAATCGCGTCCATACCATGCCTGCGCCGTAGCTCGGTTGCGATTCTACCTGCATTTGCATCACTCAATTCGATACCACGCCTCTTCAGTTCCTCTCTTATTACATCCCCCATCACCACTACCGGAATGCCCAGCTCCCTCGCCACAGATGCCGCTTCGGTTTTGCCTGCCGCAGGAGCGCCGACAAAAGCTAATACCTGTATCTTTCCTGCAGCCACCTCTCCGCTGCACCCCGTACAAGCCTTCTTTCAATAGCTGCGTAGAATATATTTACAACACCGAGTAATTGCCCTTTATTTATTGTACCATCAAATATTGGGTGAAAGATAGCCTCGTCAAGGAGTCTCCTGCCTTCAACTCGTTTCGGCTTACCCACTGCTGCGAATGAAGTAACTATGCCAAGCGCATGACGCATTAGTGGGCATGGCACCACTATTGACCTTGGAGGCACTTCTATCTGCTCTATCTTTATATTCACGAGTGCGTCCTTCTTCACTTCTTTGTCCTCATTCGCAATCACCATCTCCCATTCACCATGCGGTCCCACAGTAAACCCATAGCTGAATGCTTCTACTACTTCTCTCTTGATCTCTCCACCTATTCTATCCTTCCAGCAAACGATTTCTATCTTTGCCATGCTTCTTCATTTATCATTATTATTTAAAAATCCCCCCTTCAGCGCACTCAACCGCATGTCCCAGTACGCATCCAGCATCTCTGATTCTTCGGAATCCTCAAATATTATTTCACCTCGTTCCAATTTCGTTATTCGCCCGGTGTGGTTCCAGGCGACACTCGCCCATTCATCGTCTGTCAAAGCTCGCTCAATTGCACGCTCTAAGCTCGCTCGGTTTAAAACGAGCTTCTCACTCGCTTTTATCCTTATCTGCGGTCCAAACCTGATATAACTGGCATTTCTATCGCGATTATCCTCACAGACCGCTTTCGCAATCCGTAAGTTCATCGGTACACCCTCTATAAAAACGCTTACCATCTTTAATCACGTCCTACGTATCCTCTTATCCCCCTATTCCTTCTCCCCCCCTTTCGCTACCACTTCTGATTTTTCCCTCCTCCTATTTATATTTATACATCACTTCTTCCCCCCTCTCTCGTGTTCGGATTCTAACCTCCTTTAGCGGTGCAGTGTGATAAGCAAGAGAAGCGAGTTCCTCCAGTTCTTCATAGCTAAAGATGTTCCTCTCGCTCAAGCCTGCATCAGGGGGTATACGCTCGATTCTACCCTGCTGTATTACATAAGGGTAACATGTCGCACCCATGTCATGAAGCTCTTCTACTATCTGTTTCACTTCTGCAGCACCTACGATATTCTTGAATACCGTTGTTATTAATTCAGCATCAACATCTTTCGCGAGGAGTATCTCCAATGTCTTCCGCACTCGTTCTGAAACGCCATGCACTTTTGTCAGTTCTTCATAGCGTGTATTAGTATTGGTATTGGCATTGGTACAGGTACTGATAGTACCCAATGGCGCTTTGATATCGAGGAAGATTTTATCAAAAGCATCGGCATCAAGCAAAGCTTCTACTGCGTCGGGATAGTAACCGTTCGTCTGTACTCCGAGATAAAGCGACCTCTGCCGTGCGTATTTGGAGATCGCAGCTATTGCATCGGGTTGCATGAATGGCTCGCCACCTGATAGTACCACAGCATCAATGAAATCCTCGCTATCTCTTATCGCTTCTTCTATCTCTTTCATATCCACATAATTGTCAGTCTCTATGAGGTTGTAATTCTGGCAGTAGATACAGCGAAACGGGCACCTTCTGAGGAATATCACTATTGCTGCTTTACCGCGCCAGTCTATCGTGGAGAAGTGGATTATACCACCGAGATTTACTCTTATTCTCGTTTCCGTTTCCGATTCCGTTTCCATTTCCGGACTTTAAAAGAATTCACCCACGTGCTCCAATGCCCTCGCTATGAGTTCTGCACATTTATCCAGGTCATTCAGGCTCAACAGTTCCACGGGTGAATGGATATACCTCGTGGGCACACCAATCACACCGGTAGGGATACCACCCCTCGTGAGATGGATAGCAGTGGCATCAGTCGTCCCACCTTCGGACACACTCAGTTGATACTGGATATTATATCGTGAAGCAGTATCCTTTAACCATTTCAGTACAGCGGGCGGTGTTATTATACCGCGTCCTGACGCATCAGAGACGGTGATTACCGGTCCTTTATCCAGTTCCACAGTTGTTTCTTTCTTCTCTATCCCCGGATGCCCGCCTGCTATATCGGTATCAATAGCGATAGCAACATCGGGATTGAGTTCAAATGCAGACGTTCGTGCGCCCTTCAGCCCCACCTCTTCCTGCACCGTGCCCACTGCATATAACTCGAACTCGGTGTTCACTCTTCGTAGCGCTTCTATCATAACCGCAACGCCAGAACGATTATCAAAGGCTTTGCACGTAACTCTGTCATTTATGAGTGATGTGAAATACCCATCTATTATGACAGGCGTACCGATGGTGATGCCCAGCTTTGATACTTCTTCTTCGCTCTTCGCACCAATATCTATAAACATATCCTCAGCTTTGATCACCTTCTCTCGTTCCTCTTTTTTCATTCTGTGTGGTGGTTTCGAGCCTATAACGCCATATACAATGTCGCCACCTTCACCCTCTAGTTGTGGTTGCAGTACCACACGCTGATTGAGCAATGTCTGGTCAAACCAGCCACCGATGGTTGAGAATCGTAAGAAACCCTCTGGTTCTATCTGCTTTACCATCAACCCTATCTCGTCAAGATGCGCAGCTATCATGACAGAAGGGCTCTTACCGCCTTTCCTCGCTATCAGATTCCCTAACCGATCAGTCCTTATCTCATCCACGTACTCCCTCAGTTCTTCTTCCACTATCTCTCTTATCGCACCTTCATAGCCTGAAATCCCACCTGCCTCCGCTAATCTTGCCAATAGCTCCTTTAGTTCTCTCATCTCTATCAATAATTTTATAATTGATTGTATTATTCATATATCTTTGGTAGAATGAAGCGAGAAGAGGTTCTGATAGAGGCTTTGCCCTATATTCGTAAGTTTTATGGCGCTAAAATCGTGATAAAGGTCGGTGGACATGCACTGGTGGATGAACTCATAATGGATAACATCATGCGTGATACCGTTCTGCTCAGGTTCATCGGGATAAAACCCGTGGTTGTGCATGGCGGCGGTCCAGAGATAACGAAACTGATGGAGAAACTGGGTAAGAAGCCGAAATTCATCCGTGGGCTTCGCATTACCGATGATGAAACACTGGAGATAGCGCGAATGGTGCTTGTGGGCAGTGTTAATGAACGCATAGTATCGCTGATTGGGAAGCACGGTGGCAAGGGTATCGGGCTCTCGGGCAATGATGGGAAATTGATAGTGGCGAGGAAGAAAGCGAAGCAGCGTATGGAAGGTGAGGAGATAGACCTCGGGTGGGTTGGTGAGATAGAGGAGATCAATGCCGAGATAATTAATATCACAGCAGAGCAGGGTTATATCCCTGTAATATCTCCAATAGCAGTGGACAGGGAGGGAAACAGCCTGAATGTAAATGCCGATTCGGTCGCTGCTGAGATAGCGTGCGTGATAAAAGCAGAAAAGCTGATATTACTCACTGACGTCGTGGGTTTGCTACGTAATCCCGCAGACCCCTCCACTTTGATATCGCAGGCGACACCGGAGCTGGTAAACGAGCTTGTTGCAGAGGGGGTCATAGGTGGTGGGATGATACCGAAGGTGGAAGCATGCTTGAAAGCCGCTTATCATGACGTCACTGCGCACATAATTGATGGTAAAGTACCCCATACTATACTGCTTGAATTGCTCACCGATAAGGGTATTGGGACTATGATAAAAGTGTGAACGTGGTGCCTTCACTCGTCCAATCTTTCTTCTTCTATCTTAAATTTAACCCCCTCCCCAAAGCACCTACAATCCCACTTATAGAAACCACCCAATTTTGAATTTGAGTTATGTTATTTATGGAAAATGTTGGTTTTAAGCTGATCGTTGCGATAGACGCCGAGAATTACGAGCTATCAGGTTATGAACTCTACGATGGATGCCCGAATGATGCAATTATACTTATTCCACTCCTTGAAAAATGAGGGAGATTGATGCAA
This sequence comes from Methanophagales archaeon, assembly GCA_021159465.1. Taxonomy (NCBI): domain Archaea; kingdom Methanobacteriati; phylum Methanobacteriota; class Methanomicrobia; order Candidatus Methanophagales; species Candidatus Methanophagales archaeon. Next base: position 7,168 of record JAGGRR010000198.1, on the reverse strand, counting down.
ATCTCGTTCCACCGCTCGATATATGGGCTGGAAAGGGTTATTTGCTTGACATTTGGAATAAGATCAGGCAAGAATTCCTTAGGCTAATCGAGAAGTGGGAAACGTTCAAAGAAAAACGGAGCAGAATCGAGGTATTATTCGATATTGTGAAGAATACGCTTGGATTGAAGCGTTTGCATCAATATACAGGTAGAAGTGTTGAAAAGAGAGTGTTTTGTACCTTCCATTTAGCTTTCTACCTCATACAGTTGGCTGAAGGCATGGGGATAAGTGCGAGAGAGCTTGTTTATTGGTGGGTGGAGGAGGGGGTTAAATTACACAATTTAGAGTCGTATATACGCTTGGAACCACCTGTACGTAAGTGGATTGCCCTTCGATAATCACCCGAACGGTGGTGGGAAGCATGAACTTCGATGCGAGCATGAACACGCTACGACGAATAGTGCCATCGAGAGTGCGGTCTTTCACTCTATTTTCATCGGTTTTACTTTGCCACGCATACTGCCTTCCTGCTCAGCTTAATCTAATGATGTTTGTATTTGATAACTTTGCCACATATAACTATAACTATAATTATAGTTCTTGAGCTTCCTATTTATTCATCGGTGGCGATAGAGCGGCGGACTTATCCTTATAACCTTTTCTTTCTCAAGGTCTACATGCACGAAGTATATCATTCCATCTTCCAGCTCGAACATTACTGATGCACCATCAAATTTCGTTTCTACCTCTCCTGCTTCGGTTGTTAATAATTACGCCCGTTGGTCTTATTTTCATCTCGTAACTCTTCCTGTTTATGATGTTCTGCACTTCCGGGTCCGCGAGAGCAATTTCTCGTGCTCTCTCGCGCTCTTCTTCGGTCAATTCCCGCACTTCCGGCGCCCTTATCAGCTTGCCCTCCCTACCTCCAATCGCTATTCTTAGCTCGGTCTCGTTCACTGCCCCTCCGGCTTGGATGGAACTACCTCAACTCTGGCTGCTCGTTCGTTTCACTCTGTTCTGTAATCCCCTCTACTTTTGAAGGTATCTTTACGCTGTTCATCATTCCAATATATGCAAATGCTATTCCTATCCCTATGAATGCCAATGCTATCAATACAGCAATGCTTTTTCGCTCATTTTCATTTATTATTTACCTCCTATTATTGGTTATACACCGAGGCTATGTCTATAAATTGTGAGATACCCGTTATAGTGGATCGTATCAGGGCATTTTCCTAATGAGACAAGCAGAAATAAGTTAAATATTATCATTTTTTCAGCTTCCTCTTTTCCTATTATGGGTTAATCTCTTTTTTCCTATCGGTAACTTCTGCCTCTCTGTATACCTCATCAATTTTTCCCATGATTTCTTTTGCCGTTATTGTGGCTGTTTCTGGCTCTGGAAATGAAGGAGGTCGTAGTCTCAATCTCAGCGTTTTATTCAATGGTGTGCATGAAATTTTTGCGCCACCGCCAACGGGGTCAAATATACAGTCCATAGGGTCCCTGATAAGTTGTTTACTCGCATTTACTGTATATTCACTATATTCGCTAAGATTTGAGAAAAGTTCTAAAAGAGCGTCAATTTCTTCTCTTGAAATGTGTCCTTCTTTGATTACTATTTCTTTATGATTAGGATAATAATGGTCACTATAACATATAACTTTTCCATCGTTAAATATACTCATCCATCTCTCTCCTTCAAATACCGTTGAATTCACCGAAATAATAGGATTCTTAGAATCAACCATCTTCTGCTCCAGCATATCCCACTTCTCGTCCATCACCGCGGAAGTCACTCTCCCTTGCTCGATGATGATTCTTGCAGTGTGGGGCGTTATGACCTGAGCCAGGATCTGGCCCGTCCTGTTGCCGTATCCCGAATGCCTGCACTGGAATTCAAACACGAATTCCCAGCAACAGGGGCATTTGAGCGTATTTGTCCCCACCAACTTCAGGCTATCTTCTATGCCATCAAACCTGAAGGTAGGGCTGTTTAGCAAGTAATCTTTGGCTATTTCCCGGCTCTTGCCCTTATCACATCCCACTTCGGGTTCTTTTATAGTTCCTGGATAGAGTTGTGCAAAACCGAGAGCCAGGGCTATAACTATAGCTATAGCCAAAACCAAAAACATACCTACCGCTATTTTCTTTTTCATCATAATCATCTCCTGCTCCTCTTATCAAATTAGCCCGAATCGGCCACGCCAGCTCTGTCTTCAAAGCGGTTTTGCTTTTTCATCCCCGAATTTGAAAATTGGCTCAAACCTCATGCTTTCTTCTTCGCTCATATTCGTCAGTTCCTCTTTCACCACCTGAATGTCAGATTCATCAAGGTAGAATATAACTGATTAAATTCCTTTATAAGGCTTTTGATAGCTACGAATTGGTTCGTAGTTATAGATTATTTTAAAAAGGGACAAAACAAAAATGAGAATGATGGTCTCGAACGAGAACAATAATAACGGAATAGAAGAAAATGCCAATACCGAAGATGAAAAACTATTAATCCTCCTGTTAAACGATAAAAACTCAAAGAAAATATCACAGATTATTTCTAACGACACTGCAAGGAATATTTTAGAGGCTATTGCTTCCGAACCTCTTTCAGCATCCGAGATTGCAGAGAAACTCGGCATTCCTTTGAGCACCGTTCAATACAATCTTGAGCGGCTTAACGATGCGGGACTGGTGAAGGTAGAGCGAACGAAATACAGCGAGAAGATGAAACACGTGAAGATATACGCACCGCAGCGTAAATTTGTTGTCATCGTTCCCGAAAAGACGGATAGGAAAGAAGTTATCGCTTCGTTGAGGAAATATTTGACGGCGATATTCTTTGCGGTGGCAGGTTCAGGCATAATAGAATTTTTAACGATGAGGATGAAGAGTCCAATAGGAGAAGTCACAAGGTCAGTAATACCCGAGGAAGTGGGGAGACCACTTGGACCATTACCCGCACCCACGCCAATGCCTGAAATAGTGCCATCGCCAATACCAGCACCAAAAGGAATTGGTCTTGATCTGGGATTTGATATTTTCGCTCATCCCGGTTTATGGTTTCTATTTGGTTGTCTGTTCGTGATACTGGTTGTATTCCTCATAGAATATCTTGGAAGGAAAAAGGACAGAAAGGATTGAATTGAACTTAAATTGAATCAGATAACTACGAATTGATTCGTAGCTATGGGAAATCTTATATAATCCCTCAACTATACTTTAGCGCCGAGGAGAGGCGTAAAAAGGAGGTAAAATAAAAAGATGAAGGGAAAGGAAAGGGTTAAAAAATTTAGGAGGTGATATGGAAAAATGTTGAAAATACGCAGAGATAAGCGCTTTGCTGTATTGCTTGTATGCTTGTTGATGTTAATGAGCATGATTAGTGTACTACCTGTAATAAGTGCTCAACCACCACAGCCACTCTCGCCAGAAGAGTTACGTGCAAGAGGCTATGCTTCTGACCGAACTGATTATTGGTATAGCCTAAAGGATAATATTGCTGCCGTATCTGGGGATATTGACATTAGCGTTGAGAATTGGGATGGTAACGATCAGGACGTCACGTTTTATGGAGAAGCGCAGATCAATTTAAACTATGGAGGAACTTACAAATATGCTGAATTTATAGCAGCAATATATAACTATAGTGGTGTTCCTTATCATTGCTATGGCATAATGCTGGATGGCCATGGTACGGAGTATACTGACCAACGGAATGACTTACTCCATTGGAGTATAGAAGATAAGGGAAATGGCAAAGTAAAAGCGGTGTTAAAAGATGGCTCTGGTAATGTAGTCCTCTCACGAGAAGCGACTGTAGGATCGGGTGCGATGAATATTGCCGGGGTTGTCACTTCGGCAGAGTTTTATTATGCTAGTAGTGGACAGGGACTACCCAAAAAACTTGAAGCTGATCCTTGGCACAAATCTGTCCGTTATCATGATGGTACAATAGGAAATTTCAAAAATGCAGTCAAATCGCAAGGATATAATGGGGACAGCACATATACAAAGATAGTGCACCATACAGGCAGCACTTATTATTATGATTGGGCAGAAGGAGGCACTGATTTGTAACCCCGCTTTATCGCTAACTATCAGTCTAAAACTAAAAATACAAAAAATTTCCTCTTTTCTTTTTAGAGGGGTAAAAACAAAAATCTATACGAACGCCGAGGAGAGGCGCTAAAAAGGAAAGTAAGGTAAAAAAATAAAGGAAAGGGAAAAGACAAGTTAAAAATTGGGAGGTGAATATGAGAAGATGAAGAAGATATTTTTTGCAATAGGCATAATAGTAGTAGCAGTAATTGCGTTGGTTACGATGTTTGCAGGAAGTATTAGTGAAAAGGAAACATCAGTACCTGCTCTTACACCGACTATAACTCCCCTCCCAAAAACAACGTCCACCACACAGTCTCCTAAGCAGCCTCTTGCGCCTTTGCCTTATCAAGTCATGGACCGCATACCTGAACCTGGGGCAAAGGATGTGCCAGTTACGACTTCCATTTCTATAAACTTCTCCATATTACCGGAAATTGTGGAGTTGGAAATGGAACCAGAAGTGGAAATAAGCAACATCAGTAGGGAGATACTTACTACATCTCGTGGAGAACATGTGTTCATAGACGGTGGGAAGGTCACCTTTTACCTCGCTAAACCTTTGTTACCCGAAACAAACTATACGGTCAAAATCACTTATGGAGTGGAAAAAGCTCCACCAGACAGTAAGCCAACTTCAACAACTACGTGGCAGTTTACAACTTCCTCATAAGAATGCCCAACACGCCTATAGAAAGTTATGTAGGTGAGTGCAGGATTGAAAAAATTTAGGTGGCGAAAGAGCAAAGAAGGAAGGCACCGAGGAGAGGCGTAAAAAGGAGGGAAAATAAAAAGATGAAGGGAAAGGAAAGGGTTAAAAAATTTAGGAGGTGATATGGAAAAATGAAAACGAAAAAGATATTGGCAATAGGTATATTGATAACGTTGGTGTGCGGTGTTGGATTAGTGACGGCTCAAGAAAATCCTGTAAAAAACGAAAAAAATACAAACAAAAGGATATAACAACAATGAACTCGCAAAAATTCTGGACGAACATGGAATGGTACAGAATCCAGAGACAGGAATGTTCGAGGTAAAAACAGAAGGGGGAATACCTGAGGCAGGGGTATCTGAAGCCGAACTAAAAGAAATAATAGAGTAGTCGAACATTAAAAACTTCAGAGAGCCCGTAACTGGAAAAATAAACTACACAAAACTTGCTAACTTCACAGACCCAGTGACGAAAATAGTAGGGAAATTAAAAGAAAGGAGCTATAACGACAGTGAAATCACAGAAATTTTAGAAAAGCACGGGATGGGCTGGGATCCAGAGACAGGAGCTACATGGATAGGCATAGGTCCAACAGAGGAGGAATTAAAACATTTAGCTCCGCTTTACAATCCCACTGATAGTGAAACCTATAGTAAATCTCTCCATCAGGCAAATCAAGTAATGGAAGTAAAAAATGACGTGTATAGAGGTTTTAGTAACTATATGAAACCCGGGAGTTGTGCAGTAGGAGATGGAGAAACTGTACAGCATGTAGTTACGACTCACATAGGCAGCGGTGGCTATTGGACAGAAGCTGGCGTTATAAAAACCTCGTGGAATACAAATTGGAGAATTTTCTCATATGATAATGACGAGGGGACATGGGACTGGCACGGTACCGCAGGTCCTACAACGTACACAGAATATTATATCTACATCACAGACGAACACGGTGCTAGCGGATATAGATATGATATTTTCATTGGGGGTCACTGGGAAAGAAGTGGACATGTGCCAAATTTAGAAAATGATGTCAATCAGGCAAACGAGATATGGTCTGACACCGGTACTTGGACCGCTGATGCTACTAGAGCAGTCCATAAATATTCAGGTTTAATCAAATCGGATGGCACTGGCACAAGTTGGAACGAGGATGTACCGACTGAATGGTGGCATGCACCAGACCCATGCCATGTAAAGGAGTATCATGAAATGGATGGAGCAGATGCATGGAAATATGAGACATGGGTAGAGTGAATAGGTAAGAGGTGTGATAAAAATGAAAGTAGACAAAAGTTTTTCAATTTTTTTATTTTTTATTTTTATAATTGCACTTATAGCTGTGCTTGTCTTATCGAATTTTAATCGGCATGAATTAAGTGAAAAAGATAAAGCAGAGGCGATAAAAATCGCATTGAACGATGAAAGGGTGAAAAAAGAAATCGGTGATAAGGAGTATGAAGTAGTAGATGAGGGCTATACTTCTATCGAAATAGTGGGGCCGAACGAAACATTTTCAGGTGAAGTCCCTGTGGTTCAGATAAAAATGGAAAATGTCACTTTAATGGTTTTCGTTGACATTGAGAAAGGAAGGGTTATAAGTATTGGGTATCAATGGGAAAAGCCTCTTCTATCACCTCCGCCAGCTAACGGATATTAGCAAAAAGAATGAATTTTATATAAACCTTTGCTTTTCGTTCGAAAAATCCGCACGAAAAGATAGTTTTATCAGGGGTTTGAACGATACTATTAGAGCGCCGAGGAGGGGCGCTATATAAATACCTAAAAAATTAGGAGGTGAAATAAAAAGATGAAAACGAAGAAAATATTGGCGATAGGCATAGTGGCGTTAGTGGTGTGCGGTGTTGGATTAGCGATAGCTCAGGATCCGAGTAAAGAATATGTTGTAATTAATTCTCCGGTTAGGCCAGAGGAAAGAGAGGATGTGTATCATATCCCTCCTGGCTCTATCGTTTACCATTCTGCTGATGGTGTAACAACGATTTATACACCAAATGGAAAAATCATCTTGAAGGCGAGAGATTCTGACGCAGCTCAGATCTCGGTACCAGCTGGTGTCTCTGTACCTGCAACCTACATTACTCAATCTCCATCTGGATCAAGGGTCACCTATGAGCCCTTTAAGTTCCATACAAAAGATAGAGGGTTAATAGTAACGGAAAAGGCAACCAAGATATATGGACCAAATGGAAGACTTCCGTTGACTATAGTAAGTTCAACAGAACAGCCCAAACATAGTAGTTTGGCAACCAAGTCAGGTAGATACTCTGGTTGGGTAGAAAAAGCATATGAGACGAATAGATGTAGATGTAGGCGACAGCCTTAAGGGAGAAATATTCTGGGCTTCATCTTGTG
>JAGGRR010000197.1 GCA_021159465.1 Methanophagales archaeon | reverse complement strand
CTGTGACCTGACCTCTTCAAAGTTCCTGATTGATATTCGTTCTCCCTTCATAGGACAGAATGAGATGGGATAATAGATAAAGTTTTGCAAGAGACTATAATTGGAGCGTTAAAGAAAAAAATCATGCTCATTTCTGGCATTGTCATTGCTGGTATGCTCCTGTCTTTTTCATTATTAGCAGACCCCATACTGCTGAGAATAAAACATGACCTCTTGCCAGAGGGTGCAGTCCTCATCTATATTTCACCCGTGGAGGTGATAATGCTGAAATTAAAGATAGCTTTGCTCACGGGTATAATACTTGCCACGCCCGTTGTGTGCTATTACGTGTATAAGGCATTAAAAGAGAGGTTTGGGATAAGGAATCCAATGAAAAAATCGCATCTCATTATATTGCTTAGTTCTGCCATTTCTTTGTTTATCACGGGAATAAGCTATGCTTACTTCCTCATGTTGCCTCTCGTTCTAAGTTATCTCAACTATATGTCAGCAGCAGCGGGAGTTACTGCAACCTGGTCTATCAACGAGTTTACATTTTTCGTCATCATAATAACGCTCATAATTGGAATATCGTTTGAACTTCCCGTCGTCCTCCTCTTTGCTGTTCAGTCTGGACTCGTCCAGATAGATACACTGCAGGGATACAGGCGATATATATACGTGGCGATGTTCGTGCTCGCTGCGCTTTTTACACCACCTGATGTCGTGAGTCAGCTTATTGTGGCTTTCCCACTGGTAATTTTCTATGAGATAGGTATAATAGTTGCGAGCGTCATCTCTAAGAAACGTTTGTAATTGCAAGAAATCATTCAAAAATAATTCACTACACCACCTTTATTATTTACATTGGAATAAAATACAGAACTTGAACCCGCTACATGACGCTCAGCCAGGAACTCGTATGTGCGTTGTGCGAGTTCTCGCGCTCTACTCTCACCTTTCACTATTCCATAGGTTGCAGGACCGAAAGAGGACATGCCGTACCCCAATGCGTGAGTAGCGAGGAAATCGAATAGTTCTCTTATTATATGATGCTGGAGTCCAACCTCAATCTTCTTGAACCCTATCTGCTGTATCATGCTCAAACTCTCCCCAAATGTGTATATATCTTTCTCAATGACAGATGGGAGGATTCGCATGAGTATCAGCCTGCATAACTTCTCCACCTCTGTAGCTCTTATCGGGCAGTTCCGTTTGAATATCTCAATCTCTTCACTACCATGTGCGCCACGCTTAGCATGAGGGATAGCGAGAACGAAGAACCAGTCTTCGGGCAATGGATGCTGGAATAGAACGGGAGGCGGTGGGACTTCCGATGCGGAAGAAGGAAGAAAAGAGTGCTTCACACCTGCACCTCTGCCCCCGCCTCTTCTAAATAGATGCCCACCATCGAGTATGAACCCACCGTGGTCAAAAGCAGCGGTGCCAATGCCGGATGTCCCGCCACGACCTACCAGTTTCGCAAGTTCATAAGTTGTGAAATCACGATGCTCAAGCACGCTTATCGCCTTCGCCACACTTAGCGAGAGCTGTGTCCGTGAGCCTAAACCGACATGATGAGGCAATGCCCTCAATATCTCCACCTTATAATAGTACTTCAATTCAGGCTCTATCCTCTCCCTTATCCGTTTCAATATCGGCAGAACCTCTACGGGATTCTCTGATTCTTCTTCCGCTTTCGATGCCGATTCAGAATCCAGAGGAGAGACCTTTATCTTCAATGATGGCTCATTCAATGCAACGCCAATCCCCGCATCTACTCTGCCAAGTTCCCCGTTCAGGTCTATAAGAGCGAAGTGGAGCCTGCTGGGTGAGGTCACTGTTACACTTACATCTACATCCGCACTCATTCCTCTAATCTTTAATAGCAGGTTACTTATAATTATTGAGTTTTATCGTTTATTCCCCTCTTTCTTTATCCTTTCCTCTACCTCTTCCCTATAAGGAACACCTTCTACACCCACCTTTTCAACGACAAAAGAAGCAGCGCAAGATGCAAATTTTGCCGACTCAACTGCATCTTTCGTCTCATTAAACCTCAACAAGAAAGCAGCGCCGAAAACATCACCCGCACCAGTAGCGTCCACCTCTTCCCTTTCAACTGCATCTATATGCTCATGATACGAACCTTTATTCAAATACAATTCCGCACCGTTCCTGCCCCTTGTCAATACAAAAATGTTTGCATGTTCCACATATTCGGCCACATCCTCCTCAAAAACATCCTCATCGCTCATTATCACAAAATCCACCTTCTGCAAGACCTCATTCGCTTTCTCCCATCTCTTTTTCTCTATTCTCCCTCCCTTGCCGACGCTTCTCATCCAGCCCTGTGGCGCTACACCGATCATAGAACGCTCAAATTTTCTTATTATCTCCTCCTCTAATTCATTCAATACCGGACATACATAAACGATTTTGGCATTATACCACTCCTTCGGTATCGTTTCTTCCTTTATCCTCTCTGCAACACTCGTGACGTATTGAACTCTCCTTCCACCACCTTCTCCTCCTTCGAGAGGTTTATTGTAAAATGTCGTTGTGCTTTCTCCTATCTGATACGCCAACCGAATGCCTTTTAACGCACCAAAATCTTCAAAATCCCTCCCTACGCTCGTGACTATCGCGGAATCGAATCCGAAGTTCCTCGCTAATATTGCTGAATATGCCGAAGCACCACCGATAAAACTTTTATTAAAATTAGAAGGTTTGAAAAAAGGTTTATCATGGGTTATGAAACCCAGAGATAGGAAATAGGGTGGTTTAGCTTGAAACTGTGATCTATCTCTCATGGTACCGTACATCCATAATAACTTTTAGCTATCCATTATCAATATCCTTTTGATGGTATGGTTCACTTCTTTAAGAACGAGTTTGATAATTATTGAGATGCCAATAACCACGCTCGAAGCTAGGATTGCGAATGCAATAGAAGCGATAAAGAGTGGCGGTACGGTGGTTTATCCAACTGAAACGGTTTATGGTCTGGGTGCTGCAGCGTTATCAGAGGAGGCAGTAATGAAGGTGTACGAGCTAAAGAGGAGGAGTTTATCAATGCCTATCTCACTCGCGGTCTCATCTTTTGAGATGCTGCATGAGGTAGCTCATGTGGAGCAATCATACATGGGTATTATAACCAGACTATTACCCGGACCTGTCACGATATTACTAAGGAAGAAGGAGATAGTTCCCGATGTTTTAACAGCACATTCGCAGGTTGTCGGCGTAAGGTTCCCCGAAAATCGGATAGCAACGCGGATAATAAGCGAGACGGGACCCATAACCGCGACGAGTGCGAATCTAACGGGCGAGAAGCCACCGGTATATGTAGAGGAAGTGAAGATAAAAGCTGATGTTATTATAAATGGAGGTAAATGTAAATATGGTATACCGTCCACGATAGTGGATATGACGAAGGGGATGAAAATACTGAGGGAAGGAGCGAACTATGATAGAATATTGCACGTCCTGCAAAGCGAAACTGCTGGAAAAGGGCTACACGGTCTTTCCGTGCCCTAACTGTGGCAAGGTGGAAATAGGTAGATGCGCGAAGTGTCGGAAGCAGAGTAATTTGTACAGATGTGAGGCGTGTGGCTTTGAGGGTCCATGATGCATGATGTGAGATAGAATGAGGTGAAAAGGAGATGAGATGGCAAGGTAAATCCGTCAGGAAACCTACGGGGGGGAGGTTGCATAGACATAGGAAGAAGCGAGCATATGAGGCTGGTCGCCCGGCTGCAGAGACGGTCATCGGCACTGAAAAGCGGAAGATAGTGAGGACGATGGGAGGTAATATAAAAGCACGACTGCTGCGCTGTGAGTATGCTAACGTCGCAGACCCGCGAAGCGGTACGACAAAGAAGGCGCGGATCATCACTGTGAAGAGCAATCCTGCCAATCCGTTCTACATCAGGCGGAATATAGTGACGAAGGGCGCAGTGATAGAGACCGAGCTGGGTGATGCGCTGGTCACGAACAGACCGGGTCAGAATGGAATGGTGAATGCGAAGTTGATCTGATTTGATCTGGTTTGGTTTGGGATGTACAAATTAGTAGGGACAGTAACAGGCGAGGTGCAATTACATAAGTTCGATTTCATTGTGAGTGGAGAAGTAAGGCTAAATGAGTATGTAAAAGTCTGGAACGAGCTTGATGGGTGGGTACTGGCACGCGTAGTGAAGCTGACGGAGGGAGATAAGAAGAAGGCAACTGCGGAGATTATAGGTTACAAAGATGATAGAGGGTTTTTAATGCAGCCAAATAGCACGGTCTCTCGTAATGATAAAGTCTTCAAGGCAGACCGTGCTTTTATCATCGAGACACTCGGACTGAGATCAGGTGGCATCTACTTAGGACTACTGGACGGGCGTAATATACCGGTGTATCTAAGGAAGGAAGAACTGATCCAGAAGCATTGCAGCATATTGGCTAAGACCGGAAGCGGAAAGTCATATACCGCGGGCGTGCTGATAGAGGAGTTACTGGAGAAGAATGTCCCTCTGCTCATTATAGACCCCCATGGAGAGTATATAACATTGAAATACGAGAACAGGAGCGAAGAAGAACGAAGACAGATGGAGAAATATGGAATCACACCCCGGAGCTATGCTTCCAGGGTCGTTGTATATACACCTACCAACTTCTCTATAAATCCCGACGCCGACAGATTGTTCAGGATAGATGGTATAAACCTGAGTGTGAAGGAGCTATACGACCTGTTCCCTATGTCTGATGCCCAGTTAGGAGTTTTATATCAGAGTATAAACGATATAAAATCGCAGAAGGAGTTTTACACCATTGAAGATATCATCAAGAAGGTATCGGAGAGCAAGAGCAGTGCGAGATGGAGGATCATTCACTTCCTGGAGCGAATCCGTGAAACGGGTATTTTATCTGACAGCCCCACAAGGATAGAGGAACTGGTGAAGGTGGGACGTGCATCAATAATAGATATGAAGGGTGCGGAACCGGAGCTACAGCGCTTAATTGTGTATCGAATCTGCAAGGAGGTGTTTGAAGGCAGGAAGCTGAATAAGATACCGCCTTTGATGCTTGTAATAGAGGAAGCGCACAATTTCTGTCCTGAACGCGGCTTTGAAAAGGCAGTGAGCTCGAATATTCTCAGAACTATCGCATCAGAGGGCAGGAAGTTCGGGCTTGGTCTACTGGTCATCTCACAGCGACCCGCGCGGGTGGATAAGAATGTCATCTCACAGTGCAATACGCAGATAATCCTGCGTGTGACTAATCCGAATGACATAAAGGCGTTAAGCCGGGGTCTGGAGTTTATGAGCAGTGAGACGGAGGAGGAGATAAAGAGGATTCCGCAGGGTGTCGCACTGTTATCAAGTCCGGGCATAGAGCTGCCTATACTCGTGGATGTCCGTGTGAGGAGGAGTGAGCACGGCGGTAGAGCGGTTGATTTTGATGATGATGGTAATGGTAGGGAGGAGATCGAGATAGAGGAGCAAGAGCGTAAGAAGAGCATATTCGCACGGTTGTTCTCAATTACATGATTCCTTTATTGTATTTATTTAGCCCCTTTTTGTAACCACGAGTTTCGCGAGAAGAAGGATAGAGTTAACGTATTTTTATTTTTACTTATACTTTTATTTCTGTTCAACAAATTGTCTATTTTCGTAACAATCATGTTTAGATAGAAGTTTGCTCATGCTCAATATCTCTTTTTGAATGAGTTTTTATTTGTTTATTTATTTTTGTTGGTGCTCCTCACTTTATTTATGGTGCTGGATGAAGAGTTCGCGTTTAACCTCGTGAATCTTCTATTCGATGGAATAACGATAAACGTAACTGATTTCTTTCGTGACCGGGATATGTGGAACGCATTCACAAACGATGTGCTACCACAGCAGTTACAGGAGATGAATAGACGAAAGAATAAGATACTCCGGATATGGAGTGCAGGATGTTCCATCGGTGAAGAGCCATATACTATAGCGATCATACTACATGAGAAACTTGGTCCCACACCGAATAATTTCTTCGTCTCCATTCATGCAACGAATATAGATGCGAAAGCGCTGTAAGTAGCCCGAGCGGGCATTTACGACGTTCATGCGTTTCGGAATTTCAGTCGCGCTCAGATAGTCCGCTATTTTTATAATTCAGGCTCTAAGTACAGGATAAAGAACGATCTGAAGCGACTTGAGAAGTTCCAGCAGCATGACCTAATCTCAGGCAGGAAGTTCTCGCACGCATTTTGATATCATATTCTGTCGCAATGTGATGATATATTTTAGAAAGGAGCTCCGGAAACGGTTGTTGCTCAATTTCTTAGCTGCATTGAACAACGGCGGCTATCTGATTCTTGGTAAGACCGGGAGTATACCGGGCGGAGTACTGGATAAATTCATCTGTGTAATATAATATAAGAGAGAGGATATACAGGAAGAAGTAAGAAGTAATGCATCCTCTGGCATATAAACACCTGAAGAAGGTATTAGCGGATAAGAAGCTCGTTGGACCAAAGACGGACTGTGAGTATTATCCCTGTCATTTCCTGGGGCAGGACTGTACATGGTGCTTCTGCCCTCTTTATCCCTGTGAAGACCCGCAAACCGGTGGTGAATGGCTACGGCGTAAGGATAGAACTGGAACCGTGACTTCGGTATGGAACTGTACATATTGTTACTGGATACACAGGAGCGAAGTAGCAAAGGAGCTATTGAATATACTCCATGAGCTTGGTATAGAGCGAGTTGAGGATTTAGATAGAGACATAGAGCGTGGGAGGAGGCGCATATTTCAATACCTCAAAGATAGGTGTCCACCGGAGAGGAAGAGGGAGAGGAAGAAACATGAAATAGAGGATAGAGAATGAAATGAGTTCTTGTTTTTATTTCTGTTGTTACTTCATAACCCAGCTCCTGATATTCATGCTCGCTCTCGCGATTGATCTCGCTTTTGGTGACCCGCCAGAGCGATTAGAGCGATTTTACCCTATTGTATGGATAAGTAGGCTTATGTATTTCTTTGACCGAATAACAAAGCGGGGCAACGCAAATAAGGAGCGAGTACTCGGGGTTATATATGCTGTGCTGATAGCTGCTATCTTCACTATACCCTGTCTGGCGCTGCTTATGCTTATGTCTATGGCACCGTATCCGTATGAAGTTCTGTATCTCATATTAGCAGTGCCTGTATTCAAGATGACATTCACCGTGAAGGGTCTGGAGAGGTATGCTCAAGGAGTAATAGCAGCGACGGATTTAGAAGCGAAGAGGGAAGCAGTGAGTAAGATAGTGAGCAGGGATGTATCGAGTCTGGATATAGAGCATCTGAATTCTGCTGCCATCGAATCGGTCGCCGAGAACCTGACAGATAGTGTCATAGCACCGTTCTTCTATTTCGCACTCTTCGGTGTGCCTGCTGCCATGCTCTATCGTGTGATAAACACTCTTGATGCGGTGGTGGGCTATAAAACGGACCGATACCGGCATTTCGGGTGGTTCGCTGCAAGGGCAGATGACATTCTGAATTATATACCGGAGCGTATTGCAGCGGCGTTGATATTGCTGGCGGGGGGTAGACCGAGGTGTGATGCCGTGGAAAGGGGCAGACGAGTGCACCGGACAATAGTGGCGATGTGTTCGGTCTTGCGTGTGAAGGTGGAGAAGCTCGGGCATTACTCGGTTACCGGGCGAGATGACAGTAGCGGTAACGGTAACGGCTACGAAGCGCCACGAACAGAACACATAGCTGAGTCTATAAGAGTGGTAAAGAGAAGTGCACTCATATTCGCACTATGCTATGCTATGATAACGATAGTGGGATATATGTGTCTTTGTCGGTAAGAAATATGTTATTGTTTCATATACTGTAACTGTAACTGTGCCATGTATGATGGATTAAGATATAGGAGTCAGCCGGGGTGCTACCCTGATATGTTTGGGATACAAGTGCCATGACTATGAATATCCTTCACATTACCGACCTCGGAAACGGTAAAGTTCAAATTGCATGGCAATCCGGCAGTGCAGTTCCTCGTTCCTGCCCGGAGCCAATACCTTTTACTGACCCGCTCAGCGTAGAAGACCGAGAAGCCCTTCGCTGGTATCTTGAGGAATATCTTCAGTTCCCTTACGGTGCGGAGAGGTTTAAGGCGGAACGAGTAGAGAAGAAGATGAAAGAGTGGGGCAAATCTATATTCGAGCAGATATTCGCAGAGTGTGATTTCGACCCCGACCCTCGTTCTTTATATCAGGAAGCAGTGCGAGCAGGACTTGAGAATTGCGAACTGTGCATAACCTCAGAAGACGCTTCTTTTTTAAACATTCCATGGGAATTGATTTACGACCCCACTCAGGGTAGGGGTTATCTTGCATTTAATCTCGCAGGACTCTATCGTCATCGCACAGGTCATAAGATTGAGGCGCCTTCGGCTGTTTCGGGGGATGCAGATGCGCCCTTTCGCATACTGCTCGTGATTGCTCGTCCTTATGGAGAGCGAGATGTGCCTCTGGGGATGGTTGCGCGACCGATGCTTGAAGCTTTACGCGCTCAACGAGCAAAAATAGAAGTGGAAGTGTTGCGTCCACCTACTTTCGATGAACTGCAGCGTCGGTTGAATGATAGAAAAGGCTATTATAATCTTGTGCATTTCGACGGGCATGGTGAGTTTGCACAGCCTCCTGATTCTTCTTTAACACGGTTTGGTGTCAGCACAGGAGCCGGGCATCTCGTGTTCGAGAATGAGGATGGCTCGCCTCATAAGGTAAGTGCTTCCGAGCTGGGTCAGGTATTAGCCTCTGCGCATGTCCCGCTGTTCGTGCTCAATGCATGCCAGTCTGCGATTGAAGGAGCTGAAGACCCTTTTTCATCCATCGCCTCGCAATTGATTGCAACCGGTGCTAAGGGGGTGGTGGCAATGTCCTACTCCGTGTATGCAATCACCGCAGCAAGATTTATGCAGCGGTTCTATGAAAAACTGATTTCTCATGCATCGCTTTCAGAAGCGGTAGCAGCAGCGAGGCGCAGGCTGTGGACCAAGCGAGACCACGAGACATCAGCAGGAATATAATGTTGTCCCTATACCTGAGAGGATACGAGAATCGGAAGGAGGTATTGACTTTGCAAAAGTAGAAGATAAATGTCCCGAGGGGCGATATGGATTCATCGGTCGTGATTCTGACATTTTGCGTATTGAACGCGCTTTACGTGATTC